>JANWWA010000012.1 GCA_025056565.1 Chloroherpetonaceae bacterium
AAGGAAAGGGGTCGGGGGTGAGGTAAAGCTGGGAGTAAGTGGCAAGGTGGCAAGGTTGTGAGACACTTCTGCTGGTTTTGACCTCACCCTGTTTTCGCTCTGCGAGCGAAAACGTCCCTCTCCTTTGTAAGGAGAGGGACTGCAACTCCCCTCTCCTTTTGAAAGAGAGGGGTCGGGGGTAAGGTATTTGAATCCAGATTTGGGACGCTGTGCCCAAAATCAGCAAGTTACCCATCGTATTCTTGCTCGAAAGGTATAAGCTGGTGCAGACATAGTTCATTTGACCCAGCCCATTGCGAAGGGGCTGCTCTGCGGAGCCGATGTAAATTATGTTTCCGCGTGCTACAATGCCGCCTGAAAAACCGCCTAAGATGCCAAGCTGCGCGCTCTTTGCGAGTTCTTTCCATGTGCGCCCTGTGTCCGTTGAGCCAAATACACCACTCTCCGTCAAAGCATACGGCACACTGCCATCTACACAGAATCCGACAATGCGACCAGTTACAGGGCTGCGGCGTATCCAGTTGCTGGTAGAGCGTCTCAGACTGGCTGTGTCGGAGATAGCCTGAAGCACAGAGAAGATATGCCAGTGCATAAAGTGCCACTGTGAAATTAGGGTAAGCGGACAGTAACAGGGGCGGACATTTTCAAAAGATGTGAGAGCAACAACATAGGAGCGGGTTTCGGACCTGCTCCTATGCTGGCACTAAACATCGTTAGCCAAACGGCTCAATTAGCGTCACTGCTGTTCAGAGCTACTGCACGCGGCGAATCCATATCTGTGGACTTGGGCCGGCGGTGGCCATAACCACCACATTGCCCATCGTGGCAAGCGCGGCGACATTTGTTCTTGCGCCATTTTCAAGACCTTGATTGAAATCCGTAAAGTTAATGCCGTCTGTAGAGCGCCAAACGCCTCTGAACCGCATTCCTGCGATGACGGAACTGCCAACGGTCGTTAGCGCGCGCACATCGTCATCGTCGGTGGGCAAACCGCTGACGGCTGACCAAGATGCACCGCCATTGTTTGAGGTATAGACGCTTTCATTCGTGCCGATGTAGAGCGAATTGCTACGGCGAGTAAAAGCAAAGACATTGCGCGCCGCCGTCGTTGGCAAACCCGTAACGGGTGCAAGATTCCAAGTCGTGCCGTTGTCAAACGAGCGCTGCATGCCGATGTCGTATCCGGCGTAGAGCGTATCGTTCTGATTGAAAAATGCTTGAACGTTATGCAGTCCGCCCGTCTCGAAAGCGCGCGTCCAGGCCGTATCGCCAAAATTGAGGCGAAAGCCGACGCCAACATTGCTGCCGTAAAACACGCGGTTGCCTGTAAGATAGATGCCAGCACAGATGGAATTAGTTGTACCTAATCCACTGCGAATTTGCCGCCAAGTGGTGCCGGAGTTGACGCTGAAAAATGCAAAGTCGCTGGTGCCAAGATAGAGCGTCGTGCCACGTGCTACTAGGCCGCCTTCAATGCCGCCTGCAAGTCCAAGTTGCGTGCGCGAGACAACCTGCGTCCAAGTGCGCGCCGTATCCGTAGAGCGGAACACGCCACTTGATGTGGTGGCATAGAGCGTGCTGCCATCGACCCAGAGGTTGCGCACGATGCCTGTTACTGCACCACCAAGTAACCAATTGCTGGCTGTGCCACCCGATGCATCACTGGGGCTGGAGGGAGAGCTCGAGCAGCTAAGAGAAAGCATAGAGAAAGTGGCCGCTGCAGCCAAGAAAAGTGCGAAGGGACAAGAACGGCGTATCATAGCTGTAAGATTTTAAGTTGAAGAAGATTCAAATCAAAGCGCAGCGCCTGAAGTGCTAATCGGGAAGCGTAGTACCTGAGGTGCTGGTCAAGCTGAAGTTAAGGCAGTATGCCGGAAAAAGTGAGGACACTTTTAGAAAATGTGGCGTGTAAGGAGCTGGCTCGTTACGCCACAGTGCACAGAGCAGGTCTTTTAGACCGGCTCTGTGCTTGGGGCTATGCTCAGCATTGCTGACAGCCTTTAGTGCCGTGTTTCAGAGTTACTGCACGCGGCGAATCCAAATTCTTGGCGTTGGGTCAGCGCTGGCAGCAACAACAACATTGCCTAGCGTAATCAGCGCCTTAATCGCACGGCTATCAAGACCTTGACTGAAATCTGTAAAGTTAATTCCGTCGGTGGAACGCCAAATGCCTTCGAAGCGCATGCCCACAATGACACTATTGCCAACGGTGGTAAGTGCACGTGTATCATCGCCCAGCCCTGTGCTGCCGGCAGGTGGCAAGCCCCTCACGGGTGACCATGAAGCCCCGCTGTTGTTAGAAACATACACGCCTAAGTCGGTGGCAATGTAGAGCGAATTGCCGCGGCGAGTAAAGGCATACACTCGGCGTGCATCAATCGTCTCTAAGCCTACGACGGGTGCGACGCTCCAAGTCGTGCCGTTGTCAAATGAGCGTTGCATGCCTGCGTTATGCCCAGCATACAGCGTATCGTTGAAGTTGAAGAATGCACGAATGCTGCCACCGCCGCTGGCATCAAATGCACGAACCCAAGTAGTATCACCGAAAGTGGTTCGGAAGCAAGTGCCGCCGTTGTTGCCGCAAAACACACGGTTTCCGATGAGCGAAATGCCTTCACAGACAAATGTGCCGAAGTTTGTAAAGCCCCCACGAAGTTGTCGCCATGTGGCACCTGCATTCGTGCTGAAATAGATGAAATCACCTAAGGTGCCGACATAGAGCGTTGAGCCACGCGCCACCACGCCACCAGAAAAGCCGCCTGCAAGTCCAAGTTGCGTGCTCGAGACAACCTGCGTCCAAGTGCGCGCCGTATCCGTAGAGCGAAAGATACCGCTTGAAGTGCAGACATAGAGTGTGCCACCATCTGCCCAGAGATTCTGCACACTGCCTGTTACTGCACCGCCAAGCTCCCAACCCGGCTCACTAGGCCCAGAAGGGTTTGAACAGCCCCAAAAGAGTGTTGAAGCATATATTAGCGCAGCAGTAAAAAGACACACAAAAAGAGAGCGATACCACATAATTTGGGTTTGTGTTTTCTTGGGTTTGTGTGTTCAATGTCCTGCAAAACTTGCTCACACACAAATTAGCGGCAAGCGCAAGAAAAAAGTGCGGACATTTTCAGAAAATGTGGCACAAGGAAGCCGGAGTAAGCTAAATGTCAATATTACGAGTTGAAAAACTTTTCAGAGCACTTTCTCCAAAAGAGCGAGACGCGTTCAAGGCGACGCTTCAAACTGCACGCCCAGTGCTTCAAAAGCTGTATGAAGCTCTGGAAGAGTTGGAAAGTAGTCAAATTGGACTGGCAAGAGCAAAACGAAAGCTGTGTGAGCGGCTCTACAATGAACCATACTCCAAAGCACAAGATGCACGTTTTCGAGACGATTGCCGAAAGCTGGGCGAGCGCATTAAACACTTTTTAGCAGAGCAGCAATGCGCCGACACGTTGGCAAAGAACCCACTGTTTGAAGCACGTTTTCTTCTGGAAGCACTCTTAGAACGAGGACTATGGACAGAATTTGAGGCGGACTGCCGCAAAGCACGCGCCGATGCACTGGCTGCGTGCGATTACGAAAACTTGATGGCCATAGAGGTGCTGCGCTTGCGCCAGCTCTGGGAATCTAAGACGCATAAGCCAGATGCATTGCGCTCACTGATGGCTGCAGTCAGAGAAAGCAAGATGCGACTACAGGAGCACCACGCGACGCTCTATGCATACTTAGGTATGTTTTTCACCGCAGCCGCTCATTACCTTGAACGCTATGAGAAAGCAGAACAGTGGGAACCTTTGCAGCAAGTTGATTTCTCAAATGTTCAGCCGCCGCTGGCGCAATACTATGCACTCAAAGCACAGGCTTTCCAGCAAGTGCACCATGCACATCTTGAGCTAATGAAGAAGGCGCTCGATACCATTATGCGCCTACCAAGTCTCTCACCACACATCTTAGCAGAGCAGCAAACCGCCTTAGCTAATATGGGTCTGGCATATATGCTCAACGGCGACTATAAGCATGCACACTATTACTACCAAAAAGCGTTTGAATTTTCAGAGACGCATCAGTTGGATTTTGGGGCGCAAATGGCATTTAACTATGCAAGCGTGCTAATGAAACTGGGCGACTACAAAAATGCGGCACGATTGTTTCAAGCCAAGTGGTCAAGTTTTGCAAAGAGCGATATGGTGCGCCACCGTGCCGAAGCCATGCGCTGCTTCTGCCACATTTTCTTAGGTGAGTTGGAACAAGCTGAGATGCTGCTGCCAAAGTCGCTTGCTGCATATCCAGAAACTGTGCAAAGCTACTTTCGCTACGCTGCAGTGGCAATTGACTTCGAGAAAAATAAGCTGCTTCAAGCCGAGCGCGCCACTGAAAATCTGCTTCGACGACTGCGTCGTCGCCCATCGTCTGCGTTTTGGCGAAGTGAAAAAGAGCTGGTCAATCTCTACCGCAAGTTTATTCATCTCTCTCAGCAAGTTTCACACAAGTCAAAAAGCACACAGCTTAGCGCGCTCAAAAGTGAGCTGCAGCACTTCCTCAATCAGCGACCGGAATACCGCGATGCGTTGCCAGTGGTGTGGCTGGAGCAAAAGCTCAAGCAGAGTCGTGCTGATTGAGAAACTTGCGTTGCGTTTTGCATCAACAAGCAGATTACAACAAAGCATACCTATTGTGCTAAGGCAATGCGTGAAGTGCTGCTATCTCTAAGAAGGGCAGTGAAATAGAGCCGCACAAAGCGCAGTGTGAAAAGTCGATTTGGTCGATTTTGCATAAGGTTGTCCGAAATTGCTTGTAAATACAGGGGGTTAGCGGCAAGGCACATCAAAAGTGAGTTGGCTGAAAACGCCACTTTTTCGTTGGCAAGCGCAGTGTGAACGCCTAACTTAACAGCGCAAAGAGGCTTGCATGGAGATGCATGGAATGGAGCAAAAAGCGTGAAAAGAGTGAATAGAGAGGCGTAAGGCACGAAAAACCACATCAACAAAGCAGAGGGAGAGCGTAGCAGTATGAGGGTGATTACTTTTACAGGCAAAGGAGGTGTCGGCAAGACCAGCGTAGCGGCTGCAACCGCATTACGACTCTCTGAGTTGGGCTTGAAGACACTCATTATGTCGACCGACCCAGCACACAGTTTGTCAGATTCTTTTGATGTATCGCTCTCGTCAGAAGTACGGCGTGTGCGAGAAAATCTGTATGCGATTGAAGTGAATGCATATGTGGATCTCAAAGAAAATTGGGAAGTAGTGCAGCAGTATTTTGCTGGCGTCTTGATGGCACAAGGGGCACAAGGCATTATGGTTGATGAAATGACCATCTTGCCCGGAATGGAGGAACTGTTTTCTTTGATGCGCGTCAAGCGCTACAAGCAATCAGGCAAATATGATGCGCTGGTGTTGGATACTGCGCCAACTGGCGAGACCCTTAGGCTGCTCTCTTTGCCCGAAATGCTGACTTGGGGCGTTAGGGCAGCAAGGCTGGTCGAGAGATTTGTGCTAAAGCCCGTTGCGCGGCCACTGGCAAAAATGTCTGACAAGCTCCAAGCCTTTGTGCCCAAAGAAGAAGTAATGCAAACTGTTGACCGAATGTTCGAAGAGCTGGAAAGCATTAAGGGAATTCTGTCTGACCCGCAGCTAGCCTCTGTGCGTCTGGTGATGAATGCTGAGAAGATGGTTATCAAAGAAACGATGCGTGCACTGACTTATCTCAACCTTTATGGCTTCAAAGTAGATATGGTCGTAGTCAATAAGCTGCTCGATGAGGAGGCTAACAGTGGTTACCTTGAAAAGTGGAAAGGAGTGCAGCAGCGTTATCTCAAAGAAATTGATGAAGCCTTCTCGCCACTGCCAATTCGCAAAGCAAAACTCTATGACGATGAAGTGGTAGGCCTCAAAGCCTTAGAGCGGCTGGCCGCCGACATTTATGGCGACCAAAATCCAGCAGAGATGATGTACTGCGAGTCGCCGATTCGCTTTGAGCGTCGAGGAGATGTCTGCGAGGTGATGCTCAAACTGCCGTTTGCCAATCCTGATGAAATTGATAGCTGGGTATCGGGCGATGAGCTGTTCATTCAGTTGGGCAACCAGCGCAAGGTCTTGACGCTGCCGATTGCTCTAACGGGCGTGGAGCCCGGCGAAGCGTCGTTTCGCGATAAGTGGCTTGTGATTCCGTTTGTGGCAAAAGCATCAACGCAAGAGACAAGCCAAGTGCCCGTGAGCAACGCGGTCTAAGCCAAGCGCAAGGGCCTATTTTCATTCACCAACTTTTCCAAATAAGGAGACGCAACTATGACCGAATCATATCAAAAACTCCGTGAAGAGTTCAAACAGCTCGACCTGCCAAACCGCCTTGCATTTCTGGCTGAAGCAGGTGTCCTGACGGTTCAATCTGGCATTGTGGGCACCTTGAACCTAATGGGGGATATCGTCGAAGGCGCATCGAACGTAATTGGTTCCGTAGCCCAAAATCTGGGTGTCTCAGGTGGAAGCGGAGCGATGGATACCGCAGCGCAAACCGTCAATCGCGTAGTAATTACTGTAAAGGACGCAACGAAAGCAGCGGGTACTGTCGTCAAAGACGTAGCCAAGAGCGTCGATGCCGTTACAGCGGATGTGGCAAAAACCGTTGGCGATGTTGCCACAAAAGCCACCGAAGTAACCGCCGATGTAGTAAGCAGCGTGCAAAAGACCGTCTCACAAGTAACCAAGCGAGAAGAAGCGCCAAAGAAAGAAGAAACCCCGAAGAAATAAGCCGGCGCTGCGAAACTTCTTAAGGAAAGGGGGAAAATATGGCTCTCGACAAAGCAAAATTCGACCAAGAGTTCAAGAAAATGGACTTGGCTGAACAAGCCACGTTCCTTGTCTTGGGCGCCATTGACACCGTGTTTCATACACTGGTGAATACCTTTCAAGCCATCGCTGACGTCAGCTACAGCTTTGCAGACTTTACACGTCCGGGTGCCAGTGAAAAACTGGGTGCAAAATCACTGGATGCCATCTTAGGCTTAAATGTTCGGACGGATAAAGTGGTACGACCCGGCGAGAACACAGAAACCGAAAAGAAAGCAGCCACAATACCTATCAAGCCAAAGGCTGCGAAAGCAGCAGCAGAAAATGGGGGCGAAAGCGCGTAAGTTTTTTTCAAGCAGTACCCCTGTTTTGTTCTTTGGTTCATTGTCATTGGTAGAATTCTACTAATAACTTCAAAACAAGAGGAGGAATAACTATGCCAGCAGGTGGAGGCGGCGTCATTACTGATGTGCTCATCAGCATTGGACGCATTTCAGAATATATGTTTGAAGGACACTGGTACACGGGCGGTCAAATTTTTGACGCTCTTGCCAGAGGTACACTTCGTCTGAATCAAAACCTATACGGTGGTCTGACAGGCGGCAGTGGTGCAGCACTGCGTGGCTCATCGCCATTTGCACAATCAGGTGCAACCGCTGCACGTGACAAGGAGATCACCGAACGCTTCGGCAAGTAACGAACCGTGCTACAGGCGGAGCAGCACCCAAACGAAAAGGAGGAGAGAACAGAAAGACAACAGTGCTGCTCCTGCCTACTGTTTGACGGAAGGAACTTTGTAGCGACAGCGCCCAAGTAAGGTCGCTTTGCTGTAACTGAACGAGAGCTGGGAGTAACTATGAACGCAGTACACCTCTATGCCGCCAGACACACCGACGCTGCGCACATCAAAGAGTTTTTCACCAAGAAATTGCTCCGTGAAACCGAAGCGCCGATTGCGATTTTTGATGGCATCTTCTACGAAGCCAAAAATGAGCGCGTGGGCGGACTGTCGTTTCACGACTATCTGATTTTCTCAAATAAGTCAATTTATTTCTGGGCGCGCGGCGTCAGCAAAGACTACCTCGATCGATTTAACTTGGGCGCAGTCTCTATTGCGGCACGGGAAAAAGACCGAGATTTTTCTACGCTGAATCTGACCATTGAGCGTGAAAACAAACCAGCAATCTACCTCATTTTTGATTTTGTCCCTGCCAGCGAAGTTAGCAAACTGATGCTGCTACATCTGACGCTGGAAACGGAAATCGAAAACACATTAGGCAAGCACTACTTAGGCGAGATTCCAGACGAGTTAGCAAAGCGGCTTTTGGAGCAAGCAAAAACCGTCGTTGAGCTTCGAGCTTTCCCAATTGAAGAACCAAAGCCAGAGCCTGAATTAGAGCCAGAGCTGGAATTACCGCCGTTTGCGGCAATGATGCCAAACGTCTCAGGGGGCTACACACAAATCTACGGAGAGGGTTTATTAGACCGCATGAAGCGAATGCGGGCAGCAGAACAGCAAGGATGGGGCAGTCAAGCAGGCACACAAGCCAACGGTTCATACCGCTACTCTGCGGAGTTTCTGCGCAATCAGCCACGCTATCCCTTCTCGCCACCATTTCCTGCAGAAAAGCTCGACCCAATTACGCTACGGCGCGCTGAGGCAATTGTGCGCGATGTAATAAGCGCAATTCCAGAAGAGTATCGTGAGCAGGCAAAGAAAGACTTGAAAGAAATGCCTGAGCGGTTTTCAAATGCCATCTTGGCGGTCAATGAGCTGTTGCAAAACATCGCTAAAAGCAAAGAGACACAAGATTTCGTCATTCAAGTTGTAGAAACAGCCGTTAAGAACGATGGTATTTTGGGCGCGGTGATAAAGGGAATGAAAACGCTGGTGGAGACCGTAGTGAATGTACCTGCGGCACAGCCATCTAGCACTACTGCCTCAGCAGGACAGACGGCTGCGCAAAGCAAGACTTCAACCGCAAAAGAAACGCAAACAGACGACGAACCTAAGGAAGCAGAAGAACTCAAAGGTAAAATCGGAAGTCTCTTCAGTTCCGCAAGTTCTGCAGGGTCACCCACTTCCTCTGATGAGAGTCAACAGCAACGTGCGACCACAACACCTGCGGAGCGAAAGGAACGCAAAAAAATCCATATCAAAAGCTAAACAAAACTGAAAAGCAGAAAGGATAGATGCGTTATGAGAATTCTGGTCTATTTAGGCAAAGGTGGGGTCGGCAAAACAACGGTGTCGTCAGCCACGGCGGTGAGTGTGGCGCGACGAGGCAAGCGCACGCTCATTATCAGCACCGATATTGCTCATAGCCTTGCCGATGCCCTCGATGTGGAGTTAGGCAGTGCGCCCATCGAGGTAGAGCCAAATCTCTACGCAATGGAAGTGAACATTTTAGCCGAAATCCGAAATCACTGGTCGGAATTTAGCGGCTACTTTTCAACCATACTCTCACACGATGGCGTCTCAGAAATTGTGGCGGACGAGCTGGCCATCCTGCCCGGAATGGAAGAAATGGTCAGCCTCAAGCATCTCTGGGAAGCCGCAAAGTCAGGCAAATACGACGTAATTGTAGTGGATGCTGCACCTACAGGTGAAACCATGCGCCTCTTAGCGATGCCCGATGCATACCGCTGGTACACCGATAAAATCGCCTCGTGGCATCTAAAAACCATCAGCTTTGCTTATCCGCTTATTCAAAAGCTGATGCCAAGGAAAAACATCTTCAAGCTGATGCCCGAGATTGCAAACCATATGAAAGAGCTTTATACGATACTGACTGATCCAGAAATTGCTTCATATCGCATCGTGCTGAACCCTGAAAATATGGTGATTAAAGAAGCGCTGCGAGCACAGACCTACCTAAATCTCTTTGGCTACACCTTAGATGCGGCGATTGTAAACAAAATTTTGCCCGACAAATCGCCCGACCCATATGTGCAAGCCTTAGTGGCGCAGCAGAAAAAATATCTCACGAAAATAGAAAATTGCTTTTACCCTGTTCCGATTTTCTATGTGCCATACTACGATAGTGAAGTGATTGGCTGCGACCGATTGGACGAAATGACCAAAGACATTTTCGGTAACCATGCTCCAGAGAGTGTCTTTTACAGAGGGCATCGCACGCATCAAGTAGAAAAGGATAACGGCAAGTATCACCTCAGGCTCTACCTGCCGAATGTCGAAATCAACCACGTGCAAATGAATGTCAAAGGCGATGAGCTGCTAATTGAGGTCAATAACTTTCGCAAAAATATCGTGTTGCCGAATGTCTTGGTGGGCCGGAAAACTGAAGGCGCTACATATGAGAATGGAAATTTAGATGTGGTTTTTAGATAAGCGCAAGAAGTGATGGTCGATATGGTCGATTTTGTCTGTAAGTAATTGTTTTAATGTTAGTTAAAATTCTAAGAGCTGAGCGTATGCGCAAGTAATTTTGCTTTCTGCGACGGGTAAACCGTGCTATGTTGCAGTTAGCAGTGAGAACGAAACGCGGTTTCTAAAAATTTCAGCGGGAACGCGCAATGTCAGTCCGAAGGAAAATGCAAAACTTGGCAAAGAAGATGTGGCGACTTGTAGAGGTCCACATCTTTTTTGCGATGTCAATTGTGGCTGGCAATGCGGTGGTAAAGCACATCTCGGCAAGTGTAGCAAAGGTGCAGGATAAGCGCCAGCGCATTGCGGTAGAGCGTGCGATTCCCGACTACCTTTCCTCAGAGACCGCCACCATTGAAAAAGGATTAGCTTCTCCTACGCCGTCACCACAAAAGAATTGGCTTTGGACGCTCCTCCAGACCAGCCGTGTGTGGCTTTGCCAAGAATTCATGTTCTCATCTCTGGGGCAGCCGCCATATCTCGCCTTTAATTTGTTTCAAGCACTCACACCGCTCCGCATTTGAGTACTCTCCTTCCGAGATGCTATGCTGTGCTCTGAAGTAGTGGCATAGCAAGTCGCTTCAGACGAAGTAGTAGTAATGGCATATTCAGCGTCGCTGATTGCAAGAGGAAAAGTGCGTCAGGAAGATTTTTGAAGGCATACTCTTTGCACCTTGTTCTTTCTCTGAAGAAAGCATTCAAACAACCCAACCTAAGAAAGGAAAAAGTACTATGAACTCGAGGTATTTCTCCAAACGTCTTATTCAGCACCTTGCGGTTGTGTTTTTTGCAATCGTTGCGCTAAATCTAGCAGGGTGCAGCAGTGGTAGCGGCCCAGCAACCTCAGAAGAAAATGTCATTACAGGCACGGTTACCTTCACCTACAACGGCGCACCCCTCACCGATGCCTCAAAGTGGCCGCAAAGCACCAATATCAATGACCCATTTCCAGGGCGAATCAAAATCGCCTTTGTGCCACTTGACCCCACCACGCGTGCACCACGTTCAGGACCAATTGCCGCCATTCCGGGGCTGGGCGATATACCGGGTATTCCATTTAGCGCATTGCGCAATGGGGTCTATGAGTTTAGCTCCGCTACAGCACGAGATGCCAACAATAATATCATTGGTAGCTTGCCGAAGGATATTTATGGCGTTTATGTAACATATGTCAATCCGTTCTTTACAGGACAAGCATCACAACAATTCTTGAACACAGGGGTGGTAGCAGACCTTCGCAGCACATCAAGCGTCAGAATCACGGACGCAGTAGAGATGCGAGTTGCTGAAACCCTGATGCAATCGGGGCGTACTGGCACGGCGACCTTATCTGGCACAGTCACCGCTACAGGCAACCTCAACAACTGGCCACCAGCACCAGTAGGACCGCCAACTGCGTGGACAGCGGGCACAGAATTTATTGCGCTCTTCGGCTTACGTGATGGTGCGCAAGGTCCGGGCTTCTTCCAAGTCTTAGGTAGACCCGCTTCTGGCAACTCCGTAACCTATGCAATCAATATCCCAATGGGTACATATCGCAATGTGGTGATTGCACGCTATCGTGTGAATCCAGCAGCTCCGGGCGGATTTGAGACTGTAGCCACGCTGGCTGAGTTTCGCCATCCACAGCACGGTCGTAATGAAATGACAATGGATGCAGGCAATCGCCAAGCCGTCTGGAACGTGACCATCTCACTCTAATGAAAGACGGGTAGGAAGTGCAAAAACTTCCTACCCCTTCCTGTAACTCAAACATTTTGCAAGCTATGACTCAAGCAATTGCACAGGTGCGCTCAATAATCCTACTTGGCGCGATGCTCTTTGTGGTTGGGACAGTTGCAGTCGCCCAAAGCGGTGGCACGCTGAAAGGGCTGGTTCGAGATGCAGAGACAAAAGAGGCGGTAATTGGTGCAAGCGTGGCACTGCATCAAACCAAATTGGGAGCGGTAGCCAACACCAAAGGGTATTTTGAGATTCAGAATATCCCTGAGGGCATTTATGAAGTACGCATCTCAGCGGTCGGCTACAAAACACGCTTCAAGCAAGTGCACATTTACGATGGCAAAGTGGAAACGCTGGAGATTGCCTTGCAGCCCTCGAGCGTGATGGGCGATGAAGTAGTGGTCTCCGCATCGCGCTATGAACAAAATAAGCTGGATTTGCCGATTACGATTAGCGTGATTCCGATGAAACAAATTGACCAGCTGCCAGCGCCGTCGTTAGATCGAGCACTGGAAGCTGTACCTGGCGTTGATGTGATTCGCTCTGGTGGTATTGGCACATCGAACTTGCAAATTCGTGGTTCAAATGGTTTCACAGGCGGTGGACTAAGCACGCGTGTCTTGATGCTCTACGATGGTTTCCCAATGAATTCTGCGGATGCAAACTCCGTAGTTTGGCAAGCGGTCAATGTCTCGCATCTGGAACGCTTAGAGGTAGTCAAGGGTGCAGCTTCGGCAATGTATGGCTCAGCGGCAATGGGTGGTGTCATTAATGCCATCAGTCTTTTGCCAAAGGAATTTACCGTGCGCGCAAAGTTTATGAATGGCTTCTATGACAATCCACCCGCTGGTGTCAAACCATTCCCCGGCATCAATCGACCTTACTTTTACAATGGCAATATCCTCATTGGTGACCAGCAAGGACCGCTCTCATACAGCGCCATCTACTCACGCATTAGTGACCCGGGCTACCGTGATGCAGGTCAGTTTTACAGCGACAACATTAACTTTTCAGCACGCTACCAAATCAATGGAAGCCAGTCATTGCAACTATCGTCGGTGATGAACTGGTCACATGGGGGGGTCGCATATGGTTGGTTAAATGTGGGTGACCCACTAGGCGTGCCGCCCGGACCAGTATTTGTCAATGGCGAGCCTCGTATTGTAAATGGGCAACAAGTGATTGGGCGCTTTTTCCTCAGCGATGATGAAACACGCCGCGAATCGCAACTGGTAGGGCTAACACATCAAGTCATTTTAAGCTCCTCCGCCAGCTGGGAAACAAAGATTCATTTTAATCGCTCGTACTTCCGAATCCTCTACTATCCAAAGGAAGACATTGCCTTCGATCAATTTGATAGGCAGGGTAATTTTATTGGTAACTTCCAGCGTTACTCATTTGGCAAAGTAATTCGCCGTCCATATGACCCCAATGACCCGAGCACATACAATGACTCAGAGGCGCGTCGCTACGGGCTTTTCAGCCGATTGCTATGGATGCGCGATGACCACAAGCTCAGCGCAGGCATTGAAGGCGCCTTCAACGATGTGCGCTCAACGCTTTATACTAATTCGTCGGACTTCAACATCGGTGCGTTCTTCCAAGATGAGGTGCAGTTAGGAGAACGCTTCAAGGTTACGGCAGGCTTGCGTTTCGACTATCACCGCCTTGTGCCCAGCACAGTGACATACGTTGACCAAATCATTTTTGTGCAACAGGGCAGGGAAGTTGTGCGCACAGAGCCTATTCAAACGCAAAACCTGTGGCAGATTAGTCCAAGGCTTGCCATAAATTACCAGTTTGATGAGGCGACTGCCATTCGTGCCTCTGTGGGGCGGAGCTTTCGTGCACCAACGATTGGTGAACGCTTCGTCACGCAAGCGGGCTTTTTCCTCGGCAATCCAAATCCCGCGCTCGATGCAGAGCGGCTTACAAGTTTCGAAGTCGGTCTCTTTCGCTCATTCTCAAAGATTCTCTCCATTGATGTGGCGGCATACTTCAACCGCTACGACAATCTGATTGAGTCTATCAACATCAATCCAAATGCCAGTGCGCTGGATATTTCATCGAGTGTCTTTCAATTCATCAACACGGCGAATGCAAACATTTACGGAGTAGAGCTGTCGCTGATTTCGCAACCTCTCGACCCGCTCACGATTCAAGTCAACTATGCGTGGATGCGCGCCACTGGCTCAACGCCCGATAACATCTTGGGAGGCAACCGCAACCCACCTGAATACCAAAACTGGCTTCCATACCGTCCAGAGCATAACCTAACGTTCCGTGCCGAGCTTTTGTTCAAAGGTTGGTTGCCAGAACTATTTGCAGGCGGGAGTGTGTCGCTCAATGGTCGCTATGTCAGTCGCATCAATGCCGTGCGCATTGTAGCCAATTCACAGGGGTTAAACTATCCGGGCAATTTTCTTGTGCTCGATGCCACAGTGCGCTGGCAGCTCTTCGAGCGCCTGACACTAACGGGAATGATTCTCAACATTGCCAACACGCAGTATGAAGAACTGGAGACCTATCGTGCGCCTGGGCGCAGTTTTCACCTCGGCGTTGAGTTTGGCTTGAACTAAACGGAGCGCAGAAATGGCAACGGCATTTGCTCAGCACTGGCGCAATGGACGCATCATCGTGCAGCTTGCAGTTTTGAAAGTGAGTGTCGGTTGGATGTATGCATTGCTCAGCAGCAACTTCAACCGTATCACCATCTATGAACTAGGCATTGCGGCCGTGCTGATTACGACAATGCTGGGCGTCTATCACCTTGCGTCGCCATTCAAGGTGTGGTTCGGCAAACTCTCTGATGAGCGACCAATGTGGGGACGCCACCGCACGCCGTATCTCTTTCTTGGCTCAATGCTGTCGGCTATCATCTTTCCTGTGTTGCCACAGTTAGCACTGGCGATGAGTGAAGGTGCAGTGTGGGCATTTGTTTTAGGCTATGTGCTGCTTTTGCTCTACGGAATTGGTCTGGATATGGCTGGGTCGGCACACTATGCACTGGCAGCTGAAGTATTGCCATACAACTTACGGGGAATGGCCGTAACCGCAATGTTTACAATGACTATTGCCAGCACCATTTTCTCGGCGGCTTATATCAAGTTCGCTATGCCAGTCTATTCTTTTGAAACGATGCAAGAACTCTATGCCCTGACACCCCTTATCGTGGGAGCCAGTGCAGTGTTAGGCTTGATAGGTGTAGAACCGCAAGAAAAAGGTGCAACGCGCAAATCTGTAGCGACGGAATTGCCAAGCAATGTCTTCAAGATGATGGGGGCCATGCTTCGGCGCGATAAGGCTATTGAACAATTCTTCTTCTTTGTGCTGATCTCCACTGCAGGCATCTTCCTGCAAGACTCCATTCTCGAGGTCTTCGGTGCAAGCGTGCTCAAAATGAGCGTGAAAGAAACCACATCGTTTCAGCAAATCTGGGGTGGTGGGGTGTTGCTGGGAATGGTTGTGATGGCTATCGCTACCGCAATTCGACCGCTCAGCAAAGTACGTATTGCATTGGTGGGTAACTACGGCACAGCAGCTGGGCTGCTCTTGCTTTCGGCAGTTTCATTGATGGAAGAGCGAACGATTCTCTATACTGCCCTGCTCACGATGGGCATCTCAACGGGCTTGCATACGCTCGGTACGGTGACCACGATGATGGACTTAACGGTGGAGAACGCCAAAGCGACCTATATGGGTCTCTGGGGCTTTGCAATTATGATTGGGCATGGCATCGCAAGTCTTGCATCAGGGGGCTTGGTGACACTGCTCATTGAGCAAATCGGTTTAGCGGCAAGCACTGGTTATGCCCTCATTTTTCTCTTTGAAGCCACCTTACTCGTTGTAGGTGCCGCAATGCTCTTTGGCATTGATGTTCAGAAGTTCCAGCGGCTCAATCAGCGTGAACTGTGGCTCTCGCTTGAAGCACAAGCCGACTAAGCAGAACAGTTTTTCCGCAGTTCTCTCTGGTGATTTGTTCTTTTGCCTTGC
Source organism: Chloroherpetonaceae bacterium (assembly GCA_025056565.1). Lineage (NCBI taxonomy): Bacteria > Pseudomonadati > Chlorobiota > Chlorobiia > Chlorobiales > Chloroherpetonaceae > Chloroherpetonaceae bacterium. The sequence goes on from JANWWA010000012.1 coordinate 15,883, forward strand.
TGAAGTAAAACCTCGCTTTCCAGCATATTCGGAGAGCGAGGTTTGTTTTAATTCACCGAAAACTGATATGCGCGATGCAGAATGACCATACAATTATTCGGGAAGATAATGCCATTCACAGCTTTTGCGGATTGGCAAGCGTCGGCTGGCTGTATCAAAAAATTCGCAACAGTTTCTTCCTCATTTTGGGCACGCACACCTGCGCTCACTTTTTGCAGTATGCACTCGGCGTGATGATTTTTGCAAAACCGCGCTTTGCGGTGGCAATGCTGGAAGAAGCAGACCTATCCAAGGACTATGTCAATCTCAAACCCATTCTGGAAGAAATCAAGGCAGACCACCACCCATCGGTGATTTTCCTGTTTTCTTCTTGCACGCCAGAGGTAATGAAGGTCGATTTTGAACAACTGGCACGCTCACTCAGCACGCCTGAGCTGCCCGTTTTGTTTGCGCCTGCAAGTGGCTTAGAGTTTGCTTTCAGTCAGTCGGAAGATTCTGTGTTACAAGCGCTGTTGCCATTTTGCCCCATAGCGGAGCCGAGCGACAAGCGCGTGGTATTTCTGGGGTCAGTCAATGATGCGATTGCGGACGATTTTCGGCGCGAAGCTGAAGCGTTAGGCATTCCTGTTGCAGGCTTTTTGCCAGAAAATCACTTGCGCGACTTGCCGCCAATTGGTGCAGGCACGATTGTAGCGCCCTTGCAGCCCTACCTTGCTAAAGTCGCAATGCGTATCAGTCGTGAGCGTGGCGCAAAAGTGCTTTCCTCGCTGTTCCCATTTGGACCAGATGGCACACGTCAGTTCTGGGAAGACCTTGCAAAAGAGTTTGGCATGGCTGTCAATCTCCGTGAGCGGGAAGCAGCTGCATGGGAGCGCATCAGAAAACATACTGAGTTGCTCAAAGGGCGGCGCGTCTTCATCACCGCCGATTCACTCATTGAGTTACCGCTGGCACGCTTTCTAAAAAGTGCAGGTGCAGAAATTGCCGAAGTCAGCAGTGTCTACATCAACAAAAAGTTCCATGCAAAAGAGCTTGAGTGCCTTCGAGGCGTGCGCATTGTCGAGCAACCTAACTTCCACCGACAAGTAAGCGATATGCAAGTCCAGCCGCCTGACCTTGTTATTACATCGCTGATGACTGCTAATCCGCTTATCGGAAAAGGTATCACGGTCAAGTGGAGTATGGAATTTGTGCTTATGCCACTTCACGGCTGGAGCGGCACAGTATCGCTAGCCGAATTGCTCACGCGCCCATTGCTGCGAAAAGCTCACCTACCTGAGTTTGATGCCTCAGTCTGGACAATGAATGCAATGCCAAGTTCTGCTTAACCAACAAGTTACCTAGCGCAGCGCAAGGCAAAAAATGAACGCACAAAATCACCTTGCGCTGCAACGCAAACCTCAAAAGGAGAAGAACGATGCGGCTAACTTACTGGATGTATGAAGGCACGGCACATCACGGCGTCGGGCGCATTGCAAATAGTCTAAAGAAAGTGCATGCAGTCTTCCATGCGCCGCTGGGCGATGACTATACGCTACCAATTCACACGATGCTGGAGCGCACGCCAGACTTTCCACATGCCACGACAAGCCTCGTTACGGGACGCGACCTTGCACAAGGCACAAACCGATTGCCCCTCACGCTTAAACAAGTGGAAGCACGCTTCAAGCCAGAACTCATCGTTGTCTGTGCCAGTTGCAGCACGATTCTTTTGCAGGAAAATTTGCAGCAAGCAATTGATACAGCCGATGTGCAGACGCCTGTAATGCTCTATGATGCCAATCCCTACCGAATGACGGAGACCGAATCCAGTGACAGGCTCTTTACGACGCTGGTGCGCCGATTTGCTAAGGCGCAGCCACTGACGGAAAGACCAAGCGTGAATTTTCTAGGGCCAATTTCGCTTGGCTTTCATGTGCGCTCCGATGTGATAGCAATGCGCCGAATGCTAAACGTGTTGGGCATTGAGCTGAATGTGATAGCCCCACTGGGAGCGAGCCTGAGCGACCTTGAGCGCTTGCCCGCTGCATGGCTGACGATTGCACCGTATCGAGAGACGGGACAAGAAGCAGCAAGGTTTTTAGAGAGAGAATTTGGCACCCCTGCCTTGCTCGAGACACCGATTGGCGTAGAACCGACGCTACGCTGGCTACGGAAGCTCGTAGAAATGATAAATGAAATTGGTGCAAGAAAGGGCGCCAAACCGCTGCAGATGCCACCGCTGCAAGCCTTCTCGCTGGATGGACTCAGCGCGCCCAGTTCTCTCCCATGGTTTAGTCAAACCGCAGATATGCACAGTTTCTCGCAAAAGCGCGCATTTGTCTTTGGCGATGCGACGCGCACGGTAGCTATTGTCAAGCTCCTGCGTGATGAAATAGGCGCACAAATTGCTGGGGCAGGCACTTACCTTGTTAAGCATGCTGACTGGGTGCGCAAAGAGCTGGAAGGATACCTCCCCGATGAATTGTTGGTTACAGAAGCCTTCCAAGATGTGGCAAAACGCATAGAAGCGGAGCGACCCGACATTGTTTGCGGCACACAGATGGAACGACATAGCTGCCGCAAGTTTGATATCCCCTGTATGGTTATTGCACCACCGACGCACATTGAAAATCACCTCTTGGGATACTATCCCTTTATTGGCTTTGACGGTGCCGACGTCATTGCGGACCGCATCTACACCACTGCAAAACTTGGTTTGGAGAAGCACCTCATTGATTACTTCGGTAGTGCAGGCTTGGATGATGAGAACGATGAGAAGTCTGCAAAATCCAGCACATCAAGCATCACAGTCCCCAAAGAGGTCGCCACAAGCTGCACAGAGAGCAATACATCAAAGCAGGAGTGTCGGTCGCAAAATGAGGGCTTCAATGCAGACGCACAAACAAAGCAATCAACGGGGACTGCCACCGAAGCAAATGCGGCACGCACCGAAGTCGAGTGGACGGAAGATGCGCAGAGACTTCTAAAAAGCGTGCCTTTCTTCGTGCGCGAGAAAGCAAAGCGTAACATTGAAAAATATGCAAGGGAAAATGCGCTGTGGCTCATTACGCCAGAAGTGGTGCGCAAAGCCAAAGAGCACATTGGCGCCTAGGGGGTTCATGCGGTTTTCAGCTTCAACACTCATCAAAGAAAGGAGAATCAACTATGGGACTTGTGTTAGCCGTTTATGGCAAAGGTGGCATTGGCAAAAGCACCGTGAGTGCCAACCTCTCAGCAGCGCTGGCGCAAGAGGGAGCATCGGTCCTGCAAATCGGCTGCGACCCCAAGCACGATAGCACGTTCCCGCTTACAGGAATGCTGCAAAACACCGTAATTGATACGCTCAGCGTCGTCAATTTTCATCACGAGGAGATTGAATACGAAGACATCATCAAAAAGGGCTTTGCAGGCGTGGATACAGTGGAATCAGGAGGACCACCAGCAGGGAGCGGATGCGGGGGCTATGTGGTTGGCGAAACCGTCAAGTTGCTCAAAGAGTTCGGTGTCTACTCGCGCTACGATGTCATTGTCTTTGATGTCTTGGGCGATGTAGTCTGCGGTGGATTCAGTGCACCGCTCAACTACGCTGATATGGCGTTCATTGTAGCGACCAACGACTTCGATAGCATTTTTGCGGCTAATCGGCTCTGCATCGCTGTCGAGGAGAAAAGCACAAAGTGCAAAGTCAAACTGGCAGGGATTATTGCAAACAAAGTCGACGAAGAGTATGGTGGCGGCACGGCACTCTTGGAAAAATTTGCCGAGCGCGTGGGTACTACAATAGTAACTAAAGTGCCCTATCACGACCTGATTCGCCGCAGTCGCCTTGCTGGCAAGACACTCTTTCAAATGGACGGTGAAGGTAAGGCGCAATGCACAGAGCCTTATCAAACACTGGCACGCAAAATTTTGAACGGGGAACTCGAACCACGCGTGCCCAAGCCAATGGGTGACCGTGAGATTTTCGACACAATTGGCGGTTGGCTCTAACACATTCTCTCGAGCAATGAGCCTCTTTCAAAACTTTCGCTTGGGGTTGGTGCACCTGTCCGTGACGCTGACTTTTGTGCCAGTTACCGGAGTGTTGAACCGCGTGATGATTCATGAGTTTGAGATACTGGCCAGCACGGTTGCGCTGCTTACGGTAATGCCGTATCTCTTTTCACCCCTACAAGTCTTCATCGGGCGATATGCAGATACCCACCCTATTGCTGGGCGACGGCGCACCCCTTACGCCTTAGCAGGAATCTTGCTTTGCATTGGAGGCTTACAGCTCACACCATTTGCCGCTATCGCAATCGCCGACTCAGCGCCGTTTGCCCCGCTGCTTGCAGGTGCAGGGTTCGGACTTTGGGGCATCGGATATAACCTTGCAGTAGTCTCATACCTGTCACTGGCAAGTGAGTTATCCACCCCTGCCGAGCGCCCACGCGTCGTCTCCGTGATGTGGGTGATGATGGTGCTGGGCTCGATTGCTGCTGCAGTGCTCATCGGTCGAGCGCTGGCACCCTACTCGAACACTGCCCTAATTGGTGTCTTTCAAAGTGTCGGGTTGGTTTCACTCGGCTGCGCAGCGATAGGACTCTGGAGATTAGAGCCGAAAGCAAAAACAGCACAAACGAGGACTGAAGTCAGATGGTCGCCAAGCGAAGTGCTCGCAACGCTCGCAAAAAAGCCAGAGGTAAGGATATTTTTCATCTACCTTGTCTTGATGCTGGCGTCCATTTTGGGGCAAGATGTGTTGCTTGAGCCGTTTGCCGCAAGAGCCTTCGCCATGAGTGTCAAGGACACGACACACCTCACCGCAATTTGGGGCGTGGCAACGCTGGCAGCAATGCTGCTCTACGGTTTCTTGCTCAATCGTTTCTTTTCTCGCAAGCAAGGGGCGCAAATCGGCTTAGCATTGGCAGCCTGTGGGTTGCTGTTGATTGCGGCAAGCGGGCTTTTAGGGCTAAAGGCGGCATTCTTTATTGGGCTAGCGACACTGGGACTGGGCACAGGTATCGCCACTGCGACCAATTTAGCCTTAATGCTGGGAATGACGCCCGAGGGGCAAACAGGAGTGTATATGGGTGCATGGGGGATTGCCGATGCGCTCTCTCGCGCGCTAGGAAATTTCCTGAGTGGAGTGTGGCGAGATGCCATGACTTATCTCTCTGGCAATCCACTGGTCGGCTATGTGAGCGTGTTCTTGACGCAAGTGCTGCTCTTAGGGGTCTCACTGTGGCTGTTGCAGAAAATCTCCGAAGAAACAGCTACCCCAAAGCGTGAAGACCTTGCTGAATCCATTGCAATCGTGGCGGAAGGCTCGAACTAAGGGAGAAAGAGAATATGCATAACGAGCAGTGGGCCACAGAGCACATTAAAGCAACTGGAGCGATGATGGAAAAGTCACCGACCACTGCAAGAATGGGACCAAACAGCGTGATTCAAACCTTCAATGCGGTCAAGGCCCGTTTTGGAGACAGCAAAGCACAAGAATTGCTCCGCTGCGCGGGTTTAGACAAATACAGCAGAGAACTCCCTTGCGAAATGATTGACGAGCAAGAGTTTCACCGCCTTGTGAAAAGCGTGTGCGAGACATTCAATGAGCCAGTGCGCAGTGAGATTTTGCTGGATGCAGGGCGGCGCACAGCATATTACCTGCTGCAAACGCGCATTCCAAAATTTTTTCAGTGGCTGCTAAAGCGCCTGCCAACGCGCTGGGCAGCAAAGCTCTTGCTCAGGTCAATTCAGAGACATTCTTGGACATTTGCAGGCAGTGGCACGTTCGACTATCAAGTAGGTGTAGCCATTGAGGCAGTTGTAGTGGTCAAGTGTGTCGCAAACGACACAGTTGCTTATTTCTACGGCGGTGCGCTGCACACGCTTTTTCAGACGCTTTTCAAAGATAAGACTGATTTCAAAGTCAAAGTAGCACCATCTAACGATGGACTACTATGCCGCTATTCGGCACACATTATCGCTTGCCAACCTTAACTGCTTCCGACTATGCGCGTAACCTTGCAATTTATGCTCTCCAAGTTTGCGATTGCTTGGATGTTTGCACTCGTAACAGTCAATTTCAATCGCGTGGCTATTTTGGAAGTGGGGCTTTCTGCCATCACAATTGCTACGATGATTGGGCTGTATCCACTCTTTGGCCCCACGCAACCACTTTTTGGTCGGCTCACCAGTCGCTACCCAATCTTTGGCTATCGTCGCAGCCCGTATCTCCTCTTAGGGTTGCTGATGGGGGCACTGGTCTTTCCACCTATGCCAACAGTGCTACGCGCAATGTCTGAAGGCGCACTATGGGCAGGGCTGGTAGGCTTTTTGCTCTTTTTCATTTTCGGTGCGTCAATTGCCTTGATGGCAAATACATACTTGGATTTGATTGCCGAATGCACCGAAGCGCAACAACGCAGTAGCGTGTTTGCCGCAGCGTGGACAGGACAAACGCTCATTATCGTGGTGTGGGCAAGCGTCTTTCGCTGGCTAATGCCGGAATTTAGTTATGAATCAATGCAGCGCCTCTACGCGCTGACGCCCATTGTGGTAATGACACTGGGTGTGCTAAGTGTGCTGGGCTTGGAAAAGCAGAGAAGTAGAGAAGAGCTCGAGCAGCTTATCAGGTTTGATGCAGAGAAAGCCAAAGACCCAAACCCAATCGGCGACTCGCTGCAGCGCCTTGCAGGCAATCCAACCGCACAAAAGTTTTTCCTCTTTGTGGCACTTTGCTTTATGGGTATTTTCTCACAAGATTTGCTGCAAGAAATTTTGGGTGGCGAAGTCTTTCAGATGAGTGTGGGCGAGTCGACCATTTTCCAGCAAATTTTCAACGGCACAGTAACGATTGGAATGGGACTGACAGCGGCATTTGGTGCAAAAGTAATGGGTGAGCCAACGCTCAAAACCCCAGCGCTACCAATGGAAAAGCGCAAAACATTAGCGGCTGGCGGCGGATTAGGCGCAACGCTCTCATTTCTCCTTATCTCACTTGCTATTGCACAGGAGCAACTTCCTTTGCTATATGCAGCCATGGCGTTGAATGGTCTGTCAGTGGGTGTCTTCACATTTTGCGCCGTAACAATGATGTCCGATATGACGGTTGAGGGCGAGACAGGCAAATATCTTGGACTGTGGAGCATTGCGCAGGCGATTGGACTCGGCTTGTCGTTTCTGGTGTCAGGCGTAATGCACCATTTGCTGGTGCGCAGCGGCATTTTTTCCAGTGCAGCGATAGGCTATGCCACAATTTTTCTCATTGAAGCAGGTTTTATGCTCTGGTGTGTCTTGGCGCTGCGGCCGGCCAGCGTTGAGAACTTGCGTATGGAGGCAAGTCATTCATAGCAAGCGAAAGAGAAAGCGGAGCGTCAGAACAATTTAGCTATTACTTAAAGCTAAAGTGTGCCAACAGGCAGAAAAGTGCGCAGGCTCATACTCTACCAGCGGCGGCTTTTCGTGATGGCATTGCGCTGTAGCAAACGGACAGCGAGGCGCAAAATGACACCCTTTGGGATAGTCGGTTGCAGGTGGCACGGTGCCTTCAATGACGCTTAGGCGCGTAGACTTTTTGCCCAGCCGTGGAATCGCCTGAAAAAGCCCACGTGTGTAAGGGTGAAGCGGGTTGTCAAAGATTTGTGTAACCGTGCCATACTCGACTACTTTCGAGGCATACATTACAGCAACTCGGTGGCTTACTTCAGCAATCACACCCAAGTCGTGCGTAATCATCAGCACGCCCATTCCCAGCTTTTGCTGCAAGTCAGCAATTAACTCTAAGATTTGTGCCTGCACAGTTACATCGAGGGCGGTAGTGGGTTCATCAGCAATCAGCAATTCAGGATTGCAAGAAAGTGCCATAGCAATCATCACACGCTGGCGCATTCCGCCTGAGAGTTGGTGTGGATATTCTCGTGCACGCTGCGCTGGAGCAGGAATGCCAACCAGTTTGAGCATCTCAATGGCTTTATCCTGCGCATCTTTTGGAGAAAGCCGTTGATGCAGACGCACAGCCTCCGCAATTTGCTCGCCACAGGTGAAGACTGGATTGAGTGACGTCATTGGCTCTTGAAAAATCATTGCAATCTGGTTGCCACGAATTGTGCGCATAGCAGTTTCTGAGAGCGAGAGAAGATTTTGCCCCTTAAAACGAATAGCGCCGCCTGCAACAAAGCCCGGCGGCGAAGGCACAAGCCGCATAATGGAAAGTGCAGAAACCGACTTGCCACACCCTGATTCCCCAACCAAGCCAAGCGTTTCATTTTTGTCGAGACTGTAACTGACTCCGTCAACTGCTTTGGCAATACCATCTTCCGTTTTGAAATAAACGGAAAGCGAATCCAGCTCGAGCAACTTGGACATTGCAAGAAGGACTGTTTGAAAAGCCTGAATCTTGGGCTAAATTAAACGCAGAACGTTTCATTCTGCAAGCCATAGCTTGCACAACATTGGAAGGGAGAATAAGCGATGCCAGTTGTAGAAAAGGCGACATTGCCCCAGTCATCACCAAGCCAAGCCAATGGACTAAGCGCCCCAGACAGCATCACTTCAGGGCAACAGTCTACCAAGCCACGCCTAAGAGAAGATGAACAAAAATTGCCGTTGCTAATTGGACTGGGTATTGTGTATGCAATTGTTTTCTGGTGGTTCTCTACAGCAGCAATTATCTACTTTAACTTTCAGCCTGCCTACCGTGGCATAGTGTTTGGGATTGCGCTGGCGTTGCTAATTATGGCGCTCTATGTGCTACACGCACATCGAGAAAGCCATACAATCGGAAGCGCATTTCTGACCTTTACAGCTGGTTCAATTGTGTGGGCGTTTGTGGAAATCAGTTTCTACACAGGCTTCATTGTAGGGCCGCAGGTGCGCCCGATTTTTACCGTTGGACCATCTCTGATTGGCTTTTTCAAAGCAATTCATCGCAGTCTCTATCACGAAGCATTAGTCTTGGGTTTGGTTGGCATAATGATCGCGCTGCTATTCAAGTCCAAAAATCGATTCGGGGCTTATACCTTCTTGATGTATTGGTTTATGCATCAGTCGGCAAAGCTCAACATTTTCTTAGGTGTCGCAAACACGGGGCGTGAGTTCGTGCCCGATACGGTGGCCGATATGACGCAATATATGACCATCGCTCATATGAATTGGCTCTTTCCATTTTCCATTACGTTCTGCACGTTGCTGGTGGCTCGGCTGTTTCAAAAAGTGAGAGAAGAGCACGAGGCATGGCGACAAGTAGGCTTTGCAATTATCGGCACAATGGCGCTGATGGCGCTCTTGGAGCATTGGCTTTTGGTCCTGCCACTCAATCAATCGCTGTGGGATATTGTCATCAAGCGGCTGCATTAGCTACGCAAAGTGGAGCAGCAGCAGGTGACCCCACAAGACCGTGAAGGCAAGCCCTGTGTGAGACTCTTGGTGATGCCCTTACCCCCTAAGTTGCTGCAAATTTAAGTTGATTGCACATGGTTTTTGACTTAAATTTGCGGTTCGGACTGCAAGAATTTCACGAGTGTCTTCTTCATTTCAGCTTCACCAATGGGGATTCTCGACTTTTGGTCGAAAGATGTCGCAGTTGATTTGGGCACGGCAAACACACTGGTGCACGTGCGCGGGAAAGGAATCGTGCTAAACGAACCTTCTATTGTGGCCTTCGACCGCATCACACGCCGTGTGGTAGCGATTGGAAATGAAGCACGGCAGATGCACGAAAAAACTCACCGCGACATTATCACCGTTAAGCCGCTGGGCGATGGCGTCATCGCTGATTATGAAGCCGCTGAGGAGTTGCTGCGTGGCTTTATCAAAAAAGCGCTCAAAGATTTTTCAGGCTCACTGCGCCGAATGGTGATTGGCATTCCATCAGGCATTACCGAAGTGGAAAAGCGAGCTGTGCGCGATTCGGCTGAACATGCAGGCGCAAAAGAGGTCTATCTAGTCGCCGAACCAATGGCAGCGGCAATTGGGCACGGCTTAGATGTCGATGCCCCATATGGCAATATGATTGTCGACATCGGGGGCGGCACATCCGACATTGCTGTAATCTCGCTATCTGGCATTGCAGCAGGTGAATCTATTCGCGTGGCCGGCAACGAAATTACCAATGCAATCTTGCAGCATTTCCGCAAAACCTATAACCTTGCAATTGGCGAGCGCACAGCCGAAGAAATTAAAATCAAAATCGGCTCAGCGTTTGAACTCGAAGAGGAACTCATCGCTACCGTGAAAGGGCGTAACCTTGTAACCAGCTTGCCAGAGCAGCGCGATGTCAGTTCGCCTGAAATTCGTGAAGCCATTTCAGAGCCGATTTCACAGATCATCAATGCGATTCGGCGCTGCTTGGAGATGACTCCCCCCGAACTTTCAGCGGACATCTTAGACCGTGGGATTATTTTGACAGGCGGCGGCGCCTTGATTAAAGGTCTTGATAAACGCATTAGCCACGAAACCAAATTGCCAGTCTATGTCGGCGATGATCCCCTCACAGCGGTGGCGCGCGGCACAGGCAAAATTTTGGAAGACTTGGATAAGTTTCGAAACGTGCTGGTCAAAACCAAACGCTAAGTGCGAAAAAAAGTCATTATCATCGGCGCAGGGCTAGGCGGACTGGCTGCCGCTATCCGCTTAGCCCATCGTGGCTATGCCGTGCAGGTCTTTGAGCGCAACGCTACAGTGGGCGGTAAAATGCAAGAGCTTTACTCGCCAGATGGATGCTACCGCTTCGACACCGGTCCGACACTGCTTACAATGCCGCACGTCTTCGAATCGCTGTTCCGTGATGTCGGCAAGCGCCTCTCCGATTATCTGACACTGGTTCCGCTGGAAGCAGCCTGCAAATACTTCTTCGCCGATGGGTCAGAGTTTACAGCCTACTGCGACCCCCAAGCCTTGCGGCAAGAAATTGCTCGAGTGTTCCCAAGTGAGCTGCAGCGCTTTGAACGATACTTCCAGCACATTCAAAAAATCTACGAGGCGACGGCGGAAAACTTCATCTACAACCCATTTAGCTTTGCACGCCTATTTAAGACCAACCCGCTTCGGCTATTAGAAATAGATGCGCTGACAACCGTGCACAAGCGCAATGCAAGTTTTTTCCGAGACCCCCGCTTGGTGCAGTTCTTAGACCGCTTTCCAACATATGTGGGCGCTTCGCCTTATCTTGCACCTGCAACGCTAAATGTGATTCCCTTTGTGGAACTGGCATTTGGCGGATTTTATGTGCGTGGTGGAATGTATCGCTTAGCTGAAGCCTACCAACGCCTTGCGCAAGAGTTCGGTGCGGAGTTTCATTTTCAGCAAGATGTCAAACGCATTCTGGTCAAAGATGGTAGCGCCGTAGGAGTGGAGCTAGCCAGTGGTGAGCGCATTGAGGCAGATGCAATCATCTCAAATGACGATGCCTGTCATCTCTACGGTGAGCTGCTTGAAGGACAACAGACATCGCGCCGCATAAAAGCGCTGTCGAATCTGGAAGCCTCTTGCTCAGGGTTTGTGCTGTGCTTAGGTATTGGTAAAGTGCACCCGCATCTATGGCATCACAACATCTTTTTCAGCCAAGACTACAAGCAAGAGTTTGAGGAAATTTTCACGCACAGAGTGCCACCCAGCGAACCCACCATTTACATTACCATTTCTAGCAAAAGCGATACAGGGCAAGCGCCGCTGGGCAAGGAAAATTGGTTTGTGCTGGTCAATGCACCATACTTGTCCAAGCAGTTTGATTGGGAGAAACAGAAACAGGCGTATCGAGAGGTGGTGATTCAACGCTTGAAGAGCTTAGGCTTTTCTGACCTTGAAAAGCATATTGAGTTCGAGGCAATTCTCACGCCGCTTGACTTAAAACTCCGATTCAATGCACATCGTGGTGCAATCTACGGTATCTCTTCTAACTCGAGGCGTGCTGCATTTTTGCGCCCAAAAAATCGTTCGCCCTTCGTAAAGCGGCTGTATCTTGCCACAGGTAGTGCGCATCCGGGCGGTGGCACGCCAATGGTTACGCTATCGGGCAAATTTGCCGCTGAACTCCTCATGCAAGACTTGGGTGGATAGACGCCTGAGAGAAGGGGTGGATAAACTTCAATCTGAAGATCCCAAAGCAAGCTGATGAGCTGCTTTCGCTCACGGAATTATGTAGATAGTGCCATCCTGCTCAAAGACTTCAATTTTAATGAGATCGGCAATCGGACAAGGACCGCTGACACAAACGCCTGTTTCAGGATTAAACATCGCAAAGTGCTCGCGGCAAACAATATATCGCTTATCGCTATTGAAAGCGCACTGCGTGCCAAAAATAATGGGCTCATATGCATGTGGGCAAAGATTCATATACGCATAAACCTTGCCTTGATGGCGAATAAGAAAGCCTTCTACGCTTTCGCCGTTTTTCTGATAGTGAAAGAGCTTTGAGGTGCCCTCAGCAAGGTCAGCGGCGTCTGTGACAGCAATGCGCTCTCGGATTTGGGACTCCATAGATGTGTAGCCCTGCACTTCCTTGAAGGGAAGAGTTACTTCTTCATAATTCTCAATATAAAAAGTTTTCTTAAATTCCTGCTTAATTAAAGGCTTGCGCTGCAAGTCTTGCGTCTGAAAGCGCAAATCGTCTAACGCAGGGAGGGAATAATGTCTGAGAAAACTTCGTTTAGAGAAACCATTGAGTCGCTGGCTGACTCAGCACGGTCAGGCAAAATCAAAGATAGGCTCAACGAATATTATGAGCAGCTTGCGGAGACACCACAGTTTCAAAATGTGAAGCACGCTGCAGACTCCATAGTGGAATACATTCAGAAGCACCCTATCCAATCTGCACTCGTTGCATTAGGAGTTGGGTTCGTGATAGGCTTGCTGGTTAATCGCCGAAGTGATTCATAACCGGTAGGGAGTTGTGCCGCAAAAGAAACCATCTTCGGATTCATCTCCCCCCGCTGCGCTTGGCATCGTGGATATGATTATCGACACCATTGAGAGCAGTTATCGCGATATTTCAGCGATTATTTCTGCAAGGATAGACCTTGCCAAGTTAGACCTTGCTGAAATTATAGCAAGTGTGTTGGCATCGGCGGTAATTGGCTTAATTGGTTTGATTGGTCTAGCATACCTGATGGTGGCACTAGCGCTGTTTTTGGGAGAAGTGCTGGGGAAACCTTCGCTCGGCTTTTTCATTATGGGAATGATACTCAGCGGGCTTGCCGTTTATTTAGCCAAAGTTTCACCCGATTTGCTCAAAAATTTTTTCTGGCGACTGGTCTTCACCAAGCTCGATGAACTTGAGCGTCAGCGTTCCAATACGAATGCAGGCACCTAATTTTCGGTCTGACTTAGCGGCTCGTCGCGCACGGCTGGAGCAGCAGGTGGCACTCCGAGAGGAGGCAGTCATTGAGCGATTCCGTAGGCTGAAAGCTGAGCTGGATATGCGCCTAAGAGCAGAAACATTGCTGCGCCGCCAAGCAGTACCACTTAGCCTGCTGTCGTTGGGTGTTGGATTTTTCTTGGGACGTGCAATCAGTCGACCGCTTACATCACGCCATACCCCAACAGCTACGTCGGTAACGCCAACCAAGACACGCTCTTTGCTCCGAAGTCTGCTCGATACGGCGTTGCAATCTGTGCAGTCCCTTGCGCTAAGCTATGCAGCCGATTGGCTCACGCGTCAGGTTCAAGCATGGTTACAGCAACCTCCAATACCGTCTTCTAAATCACCCCGTAACGCTAAACCCACTGAAAATGTCGCAAAGTAGGCTGACCCTGAAAGAGACTTACTTAGAAAACTCGCAAAATGCATACACAACGGCTTTCTCACACGATAGCAAACGCTTCGCCGCAGCGGGGGGCTTACGTGCAGTGTTCGTCTATGACCCGAACCAGCCCAAAGCAATTGGAGGGTTAGCCGACCATAGGCAGTCGGTCTACGCAATGCTCTTTTCAAAAAGCGGCAAGTATTTTATCACCACGGGGCGTGATGGAATGATTATTGTCTATGATGCGGCAAACTTTGACAAACTGGCAACAGTGCTCTGTCCACAAGTAGGTCCGCATTTTCTCTCTGTGGTGCGCTATGCAAATGGAGAAGTGGGAAAAGCCTTTGCTGCCAGCTCTAACACGGTCAAGGAAGTGCACGACGCTCAGGTGCTCTATGCAGCAGTCGAGTATATCTTGTATGAACTGAATAAATCGCCTGAAGTAACCGCACAACATTCTAACACAATTCGCAACGCACTCATAACGGCTGGACTTAGCATTCCAGCGGATGCGCCACTGTCAATGGGGGGAAGCCAATTGCTCCCGCACTATGCGCTGGCGCTCAGCCCCGACGAATCCACGCTCTATGTAGGTGCAAGTCACGGCGCACTCAAAATCTACGACACATCGGACTGGTCGCTGCGACGCGTCTTACCACTGCACAGTGGCAACATTCGCACCGTCGCTGTCTCGCCCGATGGCAAGCTGATTGCCACCGGTAGCAGCGACCGCTATGTGAAAATCCTCGATGCCGAGACCTTAGAGACGCTCCACACCATTGAAGGGCACGGAGACTCTGTTTTCACGGTGGCGTTTTCGCCTGATGGGTCGCTGTTTGCAACAGGCGGCAAAGATGCAAGGCTGCGCATTTGGAACGTGTCTGGCAAAAACATCAAGCCAAAGGTGAAAATTTTAGCACATACCTTTTCCATCAAGGGTATGTCATTTATCAGCGGCGGCAAAGAAATTCTGACTGTAAGCCAAGACAAAACCATCAAAATCTGGGACATTGACAAAGTCTCTTGCGTGGAGACGGTGGATAGACTTTACGGAGGGCATACCTTTACAATCAACACCGTTTCCGTCTCGCCCGATGAGCGCTATGCTGTAACAGGAAGCGATGACAAGACCGTTAAGCTCTGGCAGCTGCAGCCTGCATAAATGCATAATAACTTTGACCCGATGCAACGAGCATAACGCCTTTTGCACAAGTAACGGAACTTTTATATGTTGCAGTGTTTATTTGCAGTAAGGTCGGTAGTGTCGTTTGAACTTCGCCAACCAAACGCATCTTAGAACAGCTATGCCAAAAGTAGAAATCAACGGCTCAACCTTCGATGCTTTTGTCGATGAATCACTCTTAGGTGCCGCACGTCGCCACAAAGCACATATTGGATACTCCTGTGGCGGACATGGTTTGTGCCAAACATGCGAGGTGATAATTGAAAGCGGAATGGACGCGCTCTCTCCTATAAACGATGTGGAGAAAGCATGGCTTACAGCTGAAAAGCAGCAAAAAGGACATCGCTTAGCTTGTCAAGCGCAGATTAAGAAAGATGCGCCAATCAAGCTGACCACGCGTGCTGAAAAAGCTCGCCGTCTTTTCAACAATGCATTCCTAGCTAAGAAGGAAACGCTCCCGCCAACATCGCACCCACAAGGTCATGTAGGCGAGTTTTTCACTTTTCTTGGAATGGAGACGCTGGCACATATTTCAGCCGCACCGATGGCATTTGCAAATGCAGTCGGACGAGTATTTGAGGGCAAATTGACCTTGAATGCCATCACCGATGCCGTAAATGCGTGGAGTGAGCGTGCACCTGAAATTGGTGAGATTCTAAGCAAAACCCTCAGTGGCTTGCCCGATGCGATTGCCCCTGTGACCAACGCAGTCGCAGATGTAGCCAAAGGTGTCATTGATACGGCGACCAAAGTCGTAAAAAGTGCAACAGGCGGAGCAAGTGCAACAGCCACAGATGGCAAGGAAGCGGTTCAGGCAGTTCCAATTAAAGTGGAGAAAAAGTAGCAGCCTTTCTCTCCAGCGCGAGTCATTTTAAGAAAGGTAGTGTAAGGTAGTATGCTGTTAGAAGTAACCATCAAGCGGTTCAATCCAGAGAAAGACCAAGCGCCTCATTGGGAGACCTACAAAGTTGAGGCGGAGCCAATGGATCGCGTCTTGGACGTGCTTAACAAAATTAAGTGGGAGCAAGACGGGACGCTAACCTATCGCAAGTCGTGTGCGCACGGGGTGTGCGGAAGCGATGCCATGATGATTAACGGCGAGAATCGTCTGGCATGCGTAACGCTGGTCAAAGACTTGCGCACCACGAAACTTCGGATTGAGCCGTTGCCCGGTGCGCCGGTCATCAAGGATATGGTCATTGATATGACAGGGTTCTGGCGTAAGTATGAGACCGTCATGCCATACTTGGTCAATGATGACCCGCCGCCTGAGACCGAGCGGTACATGAGCAGCGAAGACCAAGAACGTATTGAAGAGTCAACGCGCTGCATTCTGTGTGGAGCCTGCACGTATTCTTGTCCCTCTACATGGAGCGACGAAGAATACTTGGGACCTGCTGCACTACTGAAAGCTTATCGCTTCATTTTTGATTCGCGCGATCAAGCGGCAGATGAACGGCTTAAGATTATTGACAATAATAAAGGTCTCTGGAAGTGCTACACCATTTTCAACTGCGTTCAGGCGTGCCCAAAAGAAATTGACATTACAAAGCATATTTCGGCGCTCAAGCGCAAGGTCGTCAGTGAACGCTACTAAAAAAGCTCAGCAATAACTTCCAGAGAGGTTATCCCAGCAGGCAACGCTTAACTTGCTGGGGTAACCTTTGCGCTTTTCGTGTGCCAAAGTAGCGCGCTTGCAGTTAGCAATATGCTTATTGCCCTGAGAGAAGCAGTTGGAACAAACCATCTATGAGTTACACTAGTGATTTCGGATATATGGACTTCGACCTTGGCGTCGAGACGCTAGAGAAGGTCGCCATTAAATCCGAGCGAAAAATGCACATTGCATTAGGCGTGCCCAAAGAGAACACGCCTGATGAACATCGCGTGGCGCTTGCGCCGTCAGGCGTTAAGATGGTGGTCGAGCGTGGTCATCGAGTGTTGGTAGAGCGAGATGCAGGCGCACACTGCAACTTCACGAATCAAGCCTATAGCGAAGCCGGTGCAATTATCATTGATGACCCTATTGAGCTCTACAAGGAATCCAATGTAATTGTGAAAGTGGCGCCCCCATTGCCAGAGGAATATGAACTACTGCAGCGCAATCAAGTGATTATTTCTGCCCTGCATTTGGGCAGCGTGCGGCAAGAATATGTCGAGACGGTGCTGAAAAAAAGCATCACAGGATTGGCTTTTGAATTTATTGAAACCCGAGATGGTGAGCTACCGATTGTGCGTTCAATGAGTGAGATTGCAGGCACGCTGGCGGTGCAAACTGCAGCAAAGTATCTGGAAACAGGGAACGGCGGTCGTGGAATCTTGCTGGGGGGCATTGCAGGCGTGCCGCCAGCGATTGTAGCAATTTTGGGAGCGGGTACCGTTGGATATTATGCTGCACGTGCCGCATTAGGACTGGGCGCAATGGTCTATGTGCTGGATAAGGAACTCAATCGCCTCCGTCGCTTTGAGGAGGCTTTCGACCGTCGCGTCATTACCGCTGTGGCGAATGACCACTACATCTCACGCGTCGCCAAAATTGCCGACGTAATGATTGGTGCAATGAACCCGCGCTCTAAAATTATGAAACCCATCGTGAGCGAAGAGACAGTTATGACAATGCAAAAAGGCGCGGTCATTGTCGATGTCTCCATAGACCAAGGTGGTTGCTTTGAGACCAGCATTCGCACTTCGCACTCCAATCCCGTCTATGTGAAGTATGGGGTTACACACTACTGCGTGCCAAATATGCCCTCTGCTGTGGCGCGCACCGCTTCATATGCACTCACCAATGCCCTGATTCCCTTCATTCTCAAAATTGGTGAATACGCAAGCATCTCGGACGCACTCTGGCGTAGCACCAGCCTCCGCAACGGCACTTACTCCTACAAAGGCTACCTGACCAAAAAGATTCTGGCGGACCTTTCGGGATTGACATTCCGAGAAGTACAGATGCTACTGGCAACCGATATGTAGGAAACAAAAGAGCCGAGATACTTCACACTCGGCTCTAAGGTTGCATGTTTTGTTGATAGAGAGTCGCCAAGAATAGCAATACATCAATATGAAATTCTCAACTTCTCTCGAAATGCCCCACACTGGCGTGCAACTTCTTCGTAGAGCTTGGCATCTAAATACTTAATGTGCTCAGGCTTGGTAAAGTCTATAGCTTCACCCGATGCAGTGGCTTGCGTGCCCGCCTGCACAATACCATTGGAGAGGTTACGCACAATCACCAGTGGAATACTTGCATTAAACTCACGGTTGATGATGCGAATGAACTCATTGGCTACAATCCCGTGTGCCTTTGGCGAAGGGTGCACGCCGTCCATTGAAAAAAGCCCACCAATCGCTAAGTCGGTCTTGAGCCACTCGCCATCGACTTCAATGCCGCCATTACGCACAATGTTGTTAAAGATACCGTTGATATCCACGAGTCCAACTACGCCGCTTTGTCCAACTTGTGCACGAATAGCATTGTTGAATTCCTGAATAGCGTTTCTGGCAATAGTGATTTCGCCATCGTCCAGAATGTATTGATTCGGCAAGGGGTTTTGTGGCGACAGTGCAAACGGCGCAGTGGTGACGATACCGAGCGTCTGGCGAATAATTGTGTCTTGCTGCGCCGGCGGAAGAGAGAGAATCGCTGGATTAGCATTCGCTAAAATCCCAGCCCAATACTGACGGGCAAATACACCATTTGTGGCGCCCACTTGTTGAATCGCTGCAGAGCCTGTCAGCAGGATAAGTGCACGTGCAGGGTTGCCCACGTCAGAGGTAGGCAGCTGCGTAGGCACGCCAACAGCTGGGTTGCCGGGCACTGTGCCACCCCGCTGATAGAAAATGGCAGGAATGCGATTGACAGTCAGCAGTGTGCGGAAAAGAGGCCCCAGCGTAGTCATAAACGGAATCGCCGTAACATCAGGGATGTTGGCGACGATGATTTTGACGTTCGGGATACGCCGCAAGCTATCGAGAGCGCGCACATAAAACGCAGTGAATGCAGCCGTAGGAGTGGGTGCAGCAGGACTGACACCACCGCTGGTGGCATAACCCAATACATCGTTGTTGCCAAGCCAGAAAGTGACAAGTTTATCGCCTTGTTGAGGAGCTAAAAGGGCAGCCGCTTGCTGCACAGGTGAGCGATTGCCTAAGAGCGGATTGCGCAAAATAATGTCAATAAATGGACTGCGGGAAAGGCTATTTGAAGCTGTGATGGCTTGCGTCGCATCGCCCATTACGATACCCGGAATGCCAAGATTGTTGTAAGGGCGGGCCAGTGTGGCATTGCGAAAAGCAGGATTGTTCGGTGGAGGTTGACCATTACCCGTAGGCGAGGTATTGACAACTGTGATAGGCGTGCCAGTACTGCTAAACCCACCTAATTCAATTCTGCCGCTGGCAAGAACAGTGTTATTCCCAACAGTTACGGCAGCCCCGAACCCTGGTTCTGCAATGATAGGCATCTGGAACTTTGACTGCCCAAGCCCATTTTCGCTTCTGCCATGCGCTTGTCGGGCAATAAGAGCAGGGTAACTATTGAGCTGCCCTGCTTCATAGAGCGAGTTAGAGAGAAAGCCGGCGGTAATGCTGTTGCCGATTGCCACATAGCGAGCAGCGTCAAAGCTGCCAAGCGAGCCGCTGCCCGGCTCACCGCCCTCCGTAGGCGCTTTGCGCTCAGGAGTGCAGCTAAAGTATGCTGAAGAAAAAATGATGAAAAGTGCCGTGAGTAAAAGTTTCTTCATACCGTTATGAGTTGTGTTCTCACTGTCAAGGTTTTTTGTAAGGAACTGTGTTGTGGAACTTACAAAGCTAATTGGAGAAAATCAAGCGAGTCAAAGCAGTGTGTGGGCAGAGTGGGAAGCAAGGGTAGAGTATGTTTGCAGTTCTGGAGAGATTGCACGAGCGCCACTGATTGCTTAAGTTTGAAAAAGTGCGCCACTGTGAGCGCTTGAACATTTGAAGTAAAAGGAGCAGTAACTATGAACACACAGAAGCACATTACGCTTGTGCTCGGCATGGAACGCTACAACGCCGAGCTATTTCAACACATCAAAGCCACACTCCGAAATCAATGTCCTTCGCTGCGCCTGCATACCTTCTTTGATAATGATGTAGCTGAGCGGCCGAAAAAAGTCGAGGCAGCAATTAGCGTAAGTGATGTGGTCTTTGTGGCACTGATTGTCTTGGATGATACGGCAAGTGCGCTAGTGCAAATGCTAAAGAAGCACCAGCCTGAGTTCATTTTTGCCTTTGAGTCGCTGCCGAACCTGATGATGATGAACAAAGTAGGGTCGTATCACTTCTCGGGCGGGAAAGGCGAGATGCCTAAGCCCGTCAAGGCACTGGGAAAAATTTTGGGCGGTGGGCGAGAAGAAGATGCCTTCTATGGCTATGTGCAGATGCAGCGTCTGGCAAATCGGATTATGAAATTTTTGCCTGAAAACTTTGGTGGCGAGAAAGTGCACGATGCGCGTATCTGGATGACCGTAAGTTCCTACTGGACAAATTCAGGCGAAGAGAATGTGATAAATATGCTGCGTTTCATTGGCGAGAAATTGCTGCACCTGCCGCTCAAGAGTGAGCCACCACAAGAAATTAACACGATGGGCTTTTATCACCCTGACTACTACAAGGAGACTAAAGCCTTTTTCCCAGACTTGAAGCATTATCTCAAGTGGGAAAAGAAAACAGGACGCGATAAAGGCAACAAGCCAAAAGTGGGGCTGCTTTTGCCTCGCAAACACTTGCTAACTGGACAAAGCTATGCAGCAGAGATTATCTATGCACTGGAAGCACAAGGGCTGCGCGTCTATGCGTGCTACGCAATGGGCATTGAACTACACATTGCAGTGCGGACGCAACTAAAAGAAGCAGGCGTGGAGTTACTCATCAACTTATTTGGATTTCCTTTGGTAGGAGGTCCAGCAGGCTCAACCAAAACTGGAATTGCACATCCAGCAGCATCGGAGATTTTGTCAGAGCTGAATGCACCTTACATTGTCTCGCAACCGCTCTATGTGCAAACTAAAGAAAGCTGGCGTCAGTGCGGCGTCAATCCAATTCAAGCAATGATTATCTACTCTTTGCCTGAAATGGATGGCGCAATTTGCCCAGTCGTGTTGGGAGCATTGGAGAAAGAAACGATACGGCTGGAACCTTCACGCCTAAGTCGTTTGTGCGGACTGGTAAAGCGGTGGGTGAGTCTCAAGCATAAGCCGAACAAGGAAAAGAAAATTGCAGTGGTGCTTTACAACTACCCACCGAATCAAGGCAAGCTGGGCACCGCAGCATTGCTCAATGTGCCAAAGAGCATCATCAACTTTGTGCGAGAGCTGCATCAGCAAGGTTACAACACAGGTGATTTTCTTAGTCGCTATGCCAGCCAGCCTGACCAACTTGTCCGTGACCTTGCACGCTCAATTGAAGTGGATACGGTTACAGAGACAGCGACGCTGCAAGAATTCAATGAGTGGGTGAGCTCACGCGAACAAGACCGCATTGAAGCCCGCTGGGGGAAAGCCCCTGGCGACATTGCAACCGTCGGCAAAGAGCGTTTCATCATCGGAGGCTTACGATTTGGCAATCTCTACATTGGTGTGCAACCGCAACTGTTTATTCAGGGCGACCCAATGCGCCTGCTCTTTGACAAGGAAAACACGCCGCATCACCAATTCGTGATGTTCTACAAGTGGATTGCGCATCGTTTCCAAGCTGATGCGCTGGTGCACTTCGGTATGCACGGCACAGCAGAATGGATGCCCGGTTTGCAGCTGGGGCTAACGGAAGACTGCTGGTCTGATGTGCTGCTGGGTGAGTTGCCACAGTTCTACATCTATCCGATGAACAATCCTTCAGAAGCAAATATCGCTAAACGACGTGGCTATGCGACCATCATCTCGCATGCCGTTCCACCCTACGCCCGAGCCGGACTTTACAAGGAGTTTCAAGCATTGCGAGACCTTTTGGGGGATTTCGAGAACGGACGCGATTTCCCCGAACTGCGAGAAGCTATTCTGCAAAAAGCCGAAGCACTGAACCTGAATGAGGATGTGTTACCAAGTAATGATTTTGCTGAATACGCAAGTCGCCTATCGGCTTACCTCAAGGAAATGGAAAATCGGCTCATCTGCGGTGATTTGCATGTGCTCGGCGAAAATCCCGACAAAGCAATGCAAGTTGAACTTCTCACAGAAACACTGAAAAATCAAAGCGACCTTCGGCTCTTGGAGTTTGCCGCAAACTATCTGGGCACTGAGCCATATACAGTGTTGCTCGAGCGTGCTAAGCAAGGCGACAGAGACGCAGCCTTGAAGAAAGAAAAAATTGAGGCGCTCTGCCACTACATCGTAGAAAAGTTTATCGTAGAAGACAGACCAATCACTCAGGCGCTCGAAGTCTGAGAAGGAGCATCAAAGATGCTAACAGGGTTGGTGTTTCTTTGGCTGATGGGACTGTTCTCAGCGGCGGCATTCGGGCTAACGCTGTATCAATACTTCCGTTCTCGTTGGCGATATCGACACTTCTTGCCGCTAAAGAAACTCTCTGAAGAAGCGCTGCGCGATTCGTTTCGCTTAAACTAAGGCGAGCGCAGCGTCGCTACAGGCGTAACCCTATGCCGCGCATCGCTTCACCCAGTCCTTCCATGAGGGTGCAACGTGCCGCAAGCAAAGTGGCAAGGGCACTCTGCCAAGCGTTTATTTCATCAAAATCATTTTTCGCGTCTCTGCGCCCATTTCTGTTTGCAGGCGGTAGAGATAAATGCCGCTCGAGAGGTCAAATTCACTGGCGTTGAAGATATACTTGTAAGTGCCAGCGGGCTGCGAGTTGCGCCGAATGCGGGTAATTTCATTGCCCAGCATATTGTAGATAATGAGTTCTACCGAAGAAGGCACAAAGAGTTCATAGACAATCGTGGTGGTGGGGTTGAAAGGATTCGGCGTGTTTTGGTGCAGCCTGAACGGCTTGGTGTCGGCAAGGCCCAGCTTGAGCGTTTGGGAAAAGAAAGGTGGGCGACCTTGCGACTGAGCACGAATGCGGTAGAAAAGCACCTTAGGCGCACCATCGGGCAAGCGATCTGTGAAGCGGTAAAACGTTTGATGGGAAAAGGACTCTACAACACCAACAGGCTCAAAATTGGTGCCATTGCTGCTGCGCTCAACGGTGAATTGCACGGCAGTAGCTGAGCCTGAAAACTCCCAGCTCACCAGCACCGTGTTGCCCTGCACATCTGCGCAAGGATTGCGAATGCGAGAAGGTGGCGCAAGCGAAGCGCGCACGGAAGTCAGCCCAACGCCTATGAGGGCACTGCGCGCCGTAGGAGAAAAAGATTCTGTCCAAACAAGTGCCGCATCATTTTCGCGTTCCAGAAGCTCTGGCGAGGCAAGTTCGGCAGCAGACTTTGCACGCCGGTAGAGTTTCAGCTCATCAAGCTCGCCGTGGAAAAATTTTTCTCGACCTGCACGCGAGCCGATATGCAAAAGCACACGACGCTCCAGTACTGAAGGGAATGCGGCGCGATATAGGCGCGTCGATGCACTGTCTTGCAGTACTCCATCTACAAACAAGCGCATAGACGACTGCACACTGTCATGCGTAACAGCAATATGATGCCAGACGCCATCAGCCACCACGCGCCGACTGACAAGACGGGAAAACGAAAACGGAATGCCAAAAAATGCACCCAGCCGACCGTTGGACAAAATTTCAATCTCAAGCGGGTAAGCATCGCTGGTTACACCTGACCAAGTAGAGAGTAGCACACCACTTAGAGCAGTGGTGCGCAGCCAGCATTCTATGGTAAAATTGCGCTGCAAAGAAAGAGTGGAAGCGCGCGAATTCGGTAGATAGACACTTGCTTGCTCAAGGGAATCTAGTGCAGCGGCAAAATTGTCGTGTCTGGGCTTGGGCTGAATGGTAAAGGTAGCAGAGGCACGCAGCAAAGCAGTCTGGTCAAGCGAATCAAGCAGAGCCACTCGCAACTCGCGCATGCGAATGGAAGCAAGAGTAAGGCTAACTTGCTCACTGCGCTCCATTAGGGCATCGGTTGCACGCAGCGTCAGCACCAGTGCAAAGGAAGACGGCAAACGTTCAGGTGAAAGACCCACTGCAAAGGTGCGTGCTTTGGTAGGGTGAGGAAGCGTGCGAAACGAAAGGCGCACTGCGCCATCTACGCTAGCAAGGCGAACCAGCTGCAGCCCGCGTGCAAGATCTACAAGTACAGCATTGAGCGTATCGGCAGACGAAAGTCGGCACTCTACAAACACGCTAAAATCTTCACCTTCCACAACAGTCGCTGGAGAATGAGCGACCGTAAGATACTGTGCCCACAACCTCTCTGCCCAGCCGATATGCACCAAAAGAGAAAAGAAAGTAACGCAGTGCAGTAGAAAGTGCTTCATTCAACTTCTGGTTTGGAAAGCCTGCTACTTCTGAAAGCCCCGTGCGTCCAGCTCAGAGAAAATCCAGTACCGAAATAGTAGCGACCTAAGACAGTGTGAAAGGTCTGCACTGCATATCGCCGCATATCCTCAACTTCGGTGAAAAACATTGCTCACTATGTTCCAGAAAGCAAAGGCAAAAATTCGTACGGACACTGACTTGCATCTGCGCTCGCTGCGCACTGGGCAAATTGTCACTGGCTTGGCCCATCGGTGCCTTTTTCCATCAAGATAATGCCAGACGATGGTGGAATATACAACTTTCCAGCGGCTTGATGCGGGTTTTCAAGGGTGATGCTCTTTTCGTTTGCGACCATAACCCACTGCCCTTTGGGGACACTGAATTCTACCACACGGTTGGGGTGTGCATTACACACGACGATAAAATCATTTTTTGCCTGCTCTGCGTAGCTGCGGTATGGTTCCGTATTTCTCTGCCGCATTGCATCGGCAAAAATGCGGTGCCGCAAGCGAAAGGCGAGCACCAGAGGGTCAGCAAGGTCAAGAAATTCAACAGCATAGTAAGGTGCGCTGTGGAAAATCGGATACGCTTTGCGCAGGGCAATTAGACCTTTGTAATAATTGACCAGCTCTTGATTGAGCGCAATATGGTCATAGTTGAGGTAGTTTGTCTCGTTGTCTTTTTCGTAGCTGTTGTGGTCTATCTTGCCTATGTTCGGGTCAGGGGCATCCGTCGGAGCAATCACTTTGCTGCGAGCGTATTCTTGCCCCTCGTGGATCATCGTTATACCTTGTGCAGTGAAAAGCAAAAGAGCAGCGAACTTGTTAAGCGCCAGTGCTCGAGCTGAAAGTTTAGCGTGTGCGGCTCGGTCGGTAATGCGGGTATCGTGTCCAACTTCGTGCAGTCCGAGCCGAATGAAGTCCCCAAGCGTATAGTCGTCGTGCGACTCTAAGTAGTTTACGCTATGCGAGGCTTTGTGAAATAAGCCGCCAAACTCGCGCAAAGTGCCCACGACATAGTTGCGCAGCGTAAGAGGGGTGTTTTGTCCTTGAAACTTACCGAATATGAAGCCAAGTCCGTTGTCGGGATTTTGACCCTTGAAGCCATTGCGAATCTGGTCGTTCCATGCAGCCCAGCCAATGTCGCTGAAGCGATGCGGTTCATACTTGCCACCACCCCACGGTTCAGCAATCAAAATCACATTAGGATTGATTTTGCGTGCTTCAATCGCAATCTGGTGGCGCGTCTCGTCGTCAATCATGGCGGCAAGGTCGAAGCGAAAACCGTCAATGTGATACTCCGTCATCCAATACCGAATGCAATCGAGAATCAGCTTGCGTGCCATCGGGCGCTCCGTCTTGAAGTCATTGCCGCAGCCTGACATAGAGAGGAAATTCCCCTCTGAGTCCAAGCGGAAGTAGTAAAACTTATCAATGTATTTGAACGGGTTGTAGTCATACTGCGAGACGTGATTGAAAACCACATCGAGAATGACCGCAATCTTTTCCCTGTGCAGTGCTTTGACCATATCCTTGAACTCGCGCACAGGATTGGCGTCCATACCGTTGAAGGCCTCAGGAATCACAGAGCACCCGCGTGAGTAGTAAGCCTCAGGAGCAAAGAAGTAACTGGTCATATAGCCCCAGTGGTTTCGGGCATAAGGATTCCAAGTATTGACTGGGTAGCCAAGTTTAGTAACGCTGCTATCGTGGTAGGGCAGCTCAATCGTGCCGAAACTTTGAACAGGCAAAAGTTCCAGTGCATTGATACCCAGTGCTTTAAGGTGGCTCAGACCCCCACGCCGATTCGGCTCGACCAAGCCAGCGTAAGTGCCTTTGGCAACCACACCGGATGAAGGATGTGCGGTCAGGTCTCGCACATGGGCTTCGTAAATGATAAGTGAGGTGTGGTCAACGGGAGTAACCCAAGTGTCGCCTTCCCAATCATAACGCAAGTCAGCAATGAGCGTGCGAGCAGGATAGCGACGAAAATTGTTACGAGTGGAAACGGCTTTCGAGTAGGGGTCAGCAATGACAATGTCAGGGTTAAACATTTCACCCTTGCCCGCTGGACCAGAGATGCGATAGCCATAAAACTTACCATATAGCTCACCCTGAATCGTGTATTCCCAAACACCTTGTTCATCGCACTGCATCAAAAACTCCTCACCGGTCTTGCTGTTGTGGTGTTCATAGAGCACCAGCTTGACTTCAGTGGCACGCGGGGCAAAGAGCCGAAAGGTGGTTCGACCGTCTGCAACAGTGCAGCCCATTGGCTTATCGGAGTAAAACGAATCCAGCGTAGCTTGGTGAGTCAGTAGTTTTTGCAAAGCAGGGTTGCGTTGCGCAGCCACATCATAGTAAGCAGTCAGTATCATCATAGTGCATAGCGCAACGGTTTTGATGTCAGTAAATCCATATTGGATATGCTGGAACAACCTTTGTCGGTTTGATCCGGCGAAATGTGGCGATGCGTACATAGAACTTTGGATAAAAACAGCCCTGCACAGTAACCCGAGAGGGCAAGGCAGAGCCACTGCAAGAAGTTAGCAGAGTTATAGCACAAAAACCAATCCGCCGCTGATACCGTTAATAGACTGATTAAGGTTAATTTCGCCCGTCACAGTGAAGTAAAGATTTCTTGCGACTGCAAAATCAAAACCCAGGACCAAATTAACTGGCACTGCATTGGCATTGTTTTCAACCACGAAGTCGAGGTTGAGACCCGCCATCAAGCCGACAATGCCGAGCCGTCCGCTAATCATTGCGCCAGCGTCGAAGCCGGCCCCAAATCCACCAGCATGACCGCCAGCGTAGAGGTCAAGGCGAATGGACGCAGAGCGATAGATACCGAAACGCACATCGCCGCCACCATAGAGCCGATAAGGCTGCGCTCCTGCTCCAAAACGTCCATTGATGTTGATAAAGTCAGAGATACCATATGTGAGCTGGCTATGGAAAATAAAGCCGGTGTAAGGGCTAAACACAATGCCGGGTTGAGCAGCAATCAACCAGTCGCCACCACCGGCAGCAAGGCGCAAAGGCGGAGGAGTACCCGCTAATGCTGTAGTCGTGTACAGAGAGAAAGAAAGAAACAGAGCAAAAGTGCACTGACGCAGGAAAGCGAGGTTTTTGGGCATTGATGATGGTGATTAGGTTGAACAAGGTAGCGCAAAATACAGAATAGCAGGCAGCAAATAAAATGCAGGGGTGCTGGGTCGGCTAAAACCCTCACTCTACCCCTAAGGCAGAGGGCACAAGCAAAAGCGAAGGGCGAGGCAGGCTTAGCGCCAGTAAGGCAGCAAGAAACCAACTGCACGGAAACTGCCTTGCTGCCTCGGGGGTGAAGCGAAAACCAAAAGTCCGCCGTATAATTTTTGTAAATTTGCAGTAATTATGACGATTTTTCAGGGCGCTACGGACGGAAACGTCCGACATCTCTGACAAAGTTTCCTAACGGGTAAGCCCGCTGAAAGCGGCATAAATTTTGTTCGTAAAACGGATTTGGAAGTATGGCACGAGAACTGACTGAACGCGAAAAAGAAGTCCTCGGCTTGATTATCCAAAACTTTATTCTGACTGCGACGCCAGTAGGCTCGCGCTTTCTGGCAAAGCGCTCTGACTTAGGGCTGTCGGATGCAACCATTCGCAATGTGATGGCGGATTTGGAAGAGGAAGGCTACATCACGCATCCGCATACCTCTGCAGGGCGCGTGCCGACGGACAAAGGCTATCGCTTTTATGTCAGCTCAATGATGCGTGTGGGCACGCTCTCGCAAGGCGAGCGCGCCAAAATAGACCAAAACATTGAGCAAATTGTGGCAAACTCACAAGGCTCCGAAGATGTGCTGCGCGAAGCGTCACGGATCCTGAGCAAAATCTCTCGCCAGATTGGTATTGTGCTCTCGCCAAAACTCTCGAAAGGAATTTTTGAAAAGCTAGAAATTGTCCCGCTCTCCTCGAACAAAATTATGGTGGTCATTTCCATTCAAGCGGGGCTCGTAAAAACTATCGTGCTGGAAGTGCGTTCCGAAGTGCCGCGCGCAAAGCTCGAGGAACTCTCACGCACGCTCAACGAGCGGCTATCGGGACTGACATTGGAAGAAATTCGGCACACCTTCTCCGAGCGAGTCGCTGACTGTCAAGATGACACGGGATTGATTCGGGTCTTCATTGACTCTGCTGAGCGGCTGTTTGACAGTCAGCCAGACACCGAGCGCATCCATGTGGCAGGCACTGAGAACATCTTGGCGTATCCAGAGTTCGAAAACCGTGAGAAAATTCGCGGCATTATTGAACTCATTGAAAATGAAGATGTCATTGTGCACTTGCTCGAGGATAGCATGGCAAACGATACCAGCAGCAAAATTGAGGGCGTGAGCATTCGCATTGGCAAAGAAAATCAAGACAGTAAGATGAAGGATTGCAGCATTATTACGGCGCGCTATGAAGTCGGAAGCACGGTCGGCACCGTAGGCGTCATTGGGCCGACTAGAATGGATTACAGCAAAATTGTGCGCGTCATTGACTATATGGCTAAGCGGCTCTCGGCAACGCTAAGCCAGATGTAGTGCAAAAATAAGTGAAATCAAAACTTAACTTTTGAGGGAAATGATGGCTGAAGACATTAGGCAAGAAGAGCTAAAGTCGCAAGAGGACACAAAAGAAAGCAAACAGGAATCAGTTGCCGCACAAGCTGAACCAAGCACGGCACAAGCTGAATCCAGCACAGCCGCTGAGGTAGCTGCAAGTGCAGCAGAACCAGCAGCGGGGGCTAGCAGTGAAAGTACAGCAGAACCTGTAAAGGCAGAACCCTCGCTGGAGGAGCGACTGGCAGCCACTGAAGCAGAACGTGACCAGTATAAAGACCTTCTGTTGCGTAAAGCGGCTGAATTTGAAAATTTTCGCCGTCAGAAGGAACGCGAAATGGCTGCACTCATCAAGTTTGCAGATAAGAACCTCATCAAGCAAATCTTGCCTATCATTGACGATTTGGAACGGGTAATTTCCAACGCGGAAAAGTTTCTTGCCAACAATCCTGATGCAAAGGTGTATGTCGAGGGTGTCAGGCTTGTACACCAGAAGCTAATGAAGACCTTAGAGGCACGTCAGGTGAAGCGAATGGAAACCTTAGGCAAGAAATTTGACCATAATTTCCATGAGGCACTGACGCAAATGCCTAAGGCGGACGTGGAGCCTGATACGATTGTCGAAGAATTTGAACCGGGGTATTTGATGCACGATGAAGTTATTCGCCATGCGAAAGTGGTGGTCGCTAAACCGATTGAATAACTCAACTTGTAAGGGGAGCTATGAAGCGAGATTACTACGAAGTTTTGGGTGTGAAACGCAATGCAAGCCTTGATGAAATTAAGAAAGCGTATCGCAAGCTGGCGATGCAGTATCACCCAGACCGTAATCCCGGAGACAAGTCAGCGGAGGAGAAGTTCAAAGAAATCAATGAAGCCTATGAAGTGCTAAGTGATGCAGACAAACGCCGTCGCTACGATCAGTTTGGTCATGCAGGCGTAGGCACCTCAGCGGCATCGGAAAGCAATCCTTTTGCTGGGCGTGCCGATTATAGCGACATTTTCAGCGCCTTTAGCGACATTTTCGGCGGCTTTGCGGGCGGTTCGCAATTTGAGGAAATGTTTGGTGGAGGCAGCCGAACCCGCTCACAGCGTCGACGCTCGCAAGGAATGCCTGGCTCTGACTTAAAGTTGAAACTCAAGCTCACGCTGGAGGAGATTGCTAATGGGGTCGAAAAAACCTTGCGGGTTAAGAAGTTGGTAAAGTGCGACGCCTGCAATGGCACAGGTTCAAAAAATGGTCAGTATGACACTTGCCCAACTTGCAATGGCACAGGTGAAGTGCGGCAAGTCTCTCGCACAATGTTTGGACAGTTTGTCAGCGTAACTACCTGCCCGACCTGCCAAGGCGAAGGACGCATCATTAGAGACAAGTGCAATGTTTGCAACGGCGAAGGACGTGTGCAAGGTGAAGTAACCATTAAGGTCAATATCCCTGCTGGCGTAGCTGATGGCAACTACATTCCATTGCGAGGACAAGGCAATGCAGGGATTCGTGGCGGTCCGGCAGGAGACCTGCTGGTAATTATCGAAGAACAACCGCACAAATACTTCACGCGGCAAAACGACGATATTCTCTACGACCTTTACATTGGTTTCCCTGATGCGGTCTTGGGCACACGGGTCGAAGTACCCACACTGGATGGTAAAGAGACAATTGAAATTCCAGCAGGCACGGAGGCTGGCAAAATCATTCGGCTCTATGGCAGAGGAATCGGACACCTGAATGCAACCGGCAGAGGAGATGAGCTGGTGCGCATCAATATCCATATCCCAACGAAGCTTTCGGCAAGTGACCGAGAACTTCTAAGGCAACTCCAAAAGTCGGAGACCTTTTCACCACATAAGAATGGTAAGAGCTTCTTTGAACGCGCAAAGGACATTTTCAGCTAAGCGCGCAAATCCCTAATGGGGCTGGAGTAAAGCAATTTTGGGAGCGCAGCACAGGTAGAGAAGCAGAAAGTTGCACGCTATTTGTCTTATCACGACTCAGAGCGTTGCAATACACAGTCAAAACTGCACAGAAATGATTCCAGTCGGCATACAAGCACCTGATTTTTCCTTACCAGATGAAACAGGCACTTTGCATTCG
This sequence comes from Chloroherpetonaceae bacterium, assembly GCA_025056565.1. Classification (NCBI taxonomy): domain Bacteria; kingdom Pseudomonadati; phylum Chlorobiota; class Chlorobiia; order Chlorobiales; family Chloroherpetonaceae; species Chloroherpetonaceae bacterium. Next base: position 46,848 of record JANWWA010000012.1, read on the forward strand.
CTCTCTCAGTATCGTGGAAAAAAAGTTGCCCTAATTTTCTACCCGGGCGACAATACGCCAGTGTGCACCTCACAGCTTTGCAACTACCGTGACAACTACGAGAAGTTTCAAGCTCGTGGCATTGTGGTGCTTGGCATTAGCACCGATAGCGTGGAATCACATCAAAGCTTTGCAAAGAAGTTTTCATTTCCATTTCCACTTCTGGCCGATAAGGACAAAACTGTGCATAAGCTCTACGATGCACTGGGATTGTTGGGACTACCGCAGCGCGCATATGTGGTAATTGATGAAGCAGGTAAAGTCATCGTCTCCTTTGCAGAAACGTTGCCCGTTTTCTTCCGAACCCCAGATGAACTTTTTGAAAAAATTGACCGTGCAGCGTAATGAAAAAAGTCTGGCTATGCGTCTGGGTTGTGCTTCTGTGGCAATTGCCATTTCTGAAAGCACAAGTGCCTGCACTGGAGGCGCAAATTGATTCGCTCAGTCAACTCATTTCAGAAAATCCAACTGATTCACTTGCCTTTGAGCGTCGCTTAGCCTTAGCTGAACTCTACTTTTGCTGCTCCTTCCGAGACCCGAACAATCCACGTGCACGCCAGCAAGAATTGGATGCAGCACTGAGAGAAGTTGAAAAAGCACACCAGCAGCGGAAGACAGCAACCTCACGTGCTTTAGAATGCGCAGTGCGTTTAGAACGCACTCAATTTCAGCCACGCTCAGAAGCCTTGCTCACATTAGATATGTGCCAAAAGGAATTAGCCGATATTTTGCGCACCGACCCACTGAATCCGTTGGCGCTGACGGTCTACGGTGCATTAGGTGTCGAGTTGGGGAAAGTTCCGCCTATTAAGCGCCTGTTTGCACGTTGGTTCTATATGCCTCTGCCAGAAGAGCCTTCCGTGAACACTGCAATTCTTTATCTCTTAGAAGCAAGGTTGCTGGGGAAGTATCAAGTATTCGTGAATCTGAAATTGGGCGAGGCGTATATGCAAGTACGCAATGCGCGAGAAGTAGTCGAGTCTCTCAAGGCCTGTCTTGCAGCGCCTGAGGTGTATCCGTATTTTGACGCACATTCTAAAGCGCTTGCACAAAAAATGCTGGACGAATACTTAGCCGCGCGCAAAGCGCGATAAGGGCTGAAAAGTGCTGTCCACGAAGGCGGAATTAGGTAAAACCACGGAGATGGGGAGGCCACACGCAGTTCCCACTATGCGCTGGCTATACTGGCTGGACTATGTGTTTCTCCTGCGCCCAGCGCAATTTTTCCCACTCTGGGCGACCTACTTTTCAGGCTACATCACTGCGCAAAAGAGCCCTTTTTTCTTCACGGCACATTTTCCTTGGCTGGCATCTGCAGCAATTACACTCACCGCAGGGCACATTTACCTGTTTAACCAGATTGTCGACAAAGAGAGCGATAAGGCAAACGGGAAGCTCTTTATCTTAGCTGATGGCTATGTATCCATGCCAGTGGTGTGGAGTGAAGGAATAGTGCTCGTAGGGCTATCGCTGTGGTTGGCATGGCAGGTGTCGATCGAATTTTTCTACTCAGCTCTGACCCTCTCAGCAATAGGACTAAGCTATTCATTTTTGGGATTGATGAACCGCCCAATCATCTCGCTTGCGATGAATAGCTTAGGCGGTGGCGTTGCATTTATCGCAGGTGCGTATTCCATACCACAAAGTGGATTAGGTGGCGGCAGTGCGTTCTGGGAAATACTCTTCTGGTCAGTACCACACATCTTCGCCTATACGGCAGTCTCGGCACTTGTAACGCTGCCTGACCGAAAAGGCGATGAAGCTTTTGGTAAGCGCACCGTGGCGGTGCACTACGGCGTGGAGACCACACTGCGCCTTGCGTGGGTGTTTGATGGGCTAGCGTTGCTAACTGCACTGCTGACATGGAACGGGTATGTAATCGGAACGATTGGATTAACTGCGCTGGTGGCGCTCCCCTCGTTTTGGAAGGTGATGTGGCAGGGTGATGCAACAGAGGTGTTTGCTCCCGTCAAGCTGGCAATGCTGGCGCTGACGCTACTGGTCTCGCTGTTCTTCCCAGCGTTGCTTTTGCTGGTCGTGCTAAATTTTGCAGCATGCAAAGCCTACTATCGCTACCGTTTCGGGCTGGATTACCCAAATTTTCAGAAAAGTAGCCAACCAGCCTTTGCTGAAAAGGCGTAATTTTCGCCACCTCTTCCTATTGAAGCGAAAAAGTTTCTCCACTTTTGAGGGCGATGGCTGCCAGATTTCGTCTCCTTTTTAAGCCCTATACTTGCTTGGCACGACTTTTGACGAAGCAAAGTGTGGCAAGTTAAGGGCGAAAATCACCTGAAAAAGTGCTATCATAGCAATGCATTTCACCAACTTAAAACAGCCCTAACAATGATTGATTACAAGAAAATCAAAAAGTCGCTCAAGAAGGCGCTTAAGGCCGTTGAGCAGATGGAGATGCTGGATATGTTAATGAGAATGCAAGCATCTGGGCATTTGCCCCCGATGGCATCGCAGATGTTTGCGCAAGAAATTGCAAATGCCAGTCACTTGCTAAATCAAGCTACGCAAGGCAGTGGAATGCAAAGCGCCGCAGCGCCTGCAAGCAGCAATACGCTACCACCGATGAGCTATGATGAATGGCTGAAAAAATTAGCAGAGCGTCAAGGCAGTGTGCCGCCGTCCAGTGCACCCGCAGCGCTCACGACAGTTGGGGCTGATGAAGCTTTGCGCCAGAGCGAACAGCGCTTGCGCACCATCATTGACTCCACACCACTTGGCATTGTCATCACCAATGAAGACGGCATCATTGAATACGCCAATCAAGCCTACTGCGAAATCTATGGCTATACCGCGCAAGAAATGATTGGCAAGTCTTTCACCATCATCGTTCCGCCTGAAAAGAAAGACTTCTGGCTAGACTTGCATCGCAAATACCTTGACGGTTACAAAGAAATTCGGGGTGAATGGGAAGTGCGCCACAAGAGCGGTCGTCCAATTTACATTCTTGCTGATGCGGCACGCATTATCGGAGCAGATGGCAAGCGCAAGAAAGTAACCTTTGTCAGCGACATTACCGAGATGATTAAGCTCAAAGAGGAAGCACGTCAAAATGAAGTGCAAATGCTTCAAGCAGAAAAGATGAGTTCGCTCGGTCAAATGGTTGCAGGCTTGGCACACGAGATGAATACACCGCTTGGCTTTGTGCGCAATAACCTTGAGCTCTTAGAAGCCAAACATCAAGAACTGCGAGAGCTGATTGCAATGTATGACAAGTTACGCTCACAAATTATGTATGGCACGCCTAACGATGTGGCAATGATGCTTGCACAGATTGACCAATTCTCACAGAAGGTCAAGAACCGCGTCTATGAACAAGCGCCGATGCTATACCGCAACTCTATTGAGGGCATTGACCGCATACAAGACTTGATTCTGAACCTGAGAAACTTCTCGCGCATTGATGAGGCAAGCTTTAAGCCAACGAATGTCAATGAAAACATTGAATCTACACTCAAAATCGCAGGGCATCTCTTCAAGGGTGGCATTCAGGTTATCAAGGAATTCGGTGTCTTGCCTGAAATTATGGCCTATCCAGCGCAACTCAACCAAGTCTTTCTTAACCTTATCACAAATGCGGTGCAAGCCGTCGATGAACGCAACGGTCGCATTGTGATTCGCACGATGGCACAAGGTAATTCTGTTGTGATTAAGATAGCAGATAATGGCAAAGGCATTCCACCAGAGAATCTCAAGCGCATCTTTGAGCCATTCTTTACGACAAAGGAAGTCGGGCAAGGAACAGGCTTAGGACTGTCCATTGCCTACAAAATCATTGAAAAGCATAAAGGCAAGATTGAGGTGCAGAGCAAAGTGGGAGTGGGCACGGAATTCACCATCACGTTGCCAGTCAACCCGATGCAGGTGCAAGCACCAAGCGAAAAAGGTGCATTGGCAGGACCTGCTTTTGCAGACTCACCCTTTGTTGAGTAATCCAAAACCTTAGTGAAGTGCTAGACTTCACCTATACCAAGTAGCAACTGGGGTAAGGTGAATGGCTGTTTTTTCAAACATCTAACATTGAAGTAAAATGCAAAAGCATCACCTTTTGCTTGTCGATGACGAACCAATGATTTTGCATTCGCTGTCGCTCCTTTTTTGCGAAGACTATGTGGTGCATACTGCCACGAGTGGCACAGAAGGTTTAGAACTATTGCAGCAGCATCCTATTTCGGTCATCATCAGCGACCAGCGAATGCCGCAGATGACAGGCATTGAGTTCTTGCGACAGGCCAAAGAGATTGCCCCAAATGCAATTCGCATTTTAATGACAGGTTACTCAGACCTGCAAGCAGTAATTGATTCAGTCAACGTGGGCGAAGTGTTTCGCTACATCAATAAGCCGTGGCAGGCAGAAAAACTCAAGGAAACAGTGCGGTTTGCCTGTATGGTGGCCAGCCAGCGTAGCTCAATTGCAAAGGAAAAAATAAAGGTGCCTGCAAGTGGGCTTTCATATGGACTTTCAAAGCCAGAGCAGGTGAAGTCGGAATATGAGCTGCTCTTCGTCGATAGTAACCCCTCGCACCTGCAATCTTTCAAAGAGTTCTTTGAGCCGAAGTATGTATGCCACACAACCAATTCGCCAAACGATGCGCTGGATATGTTGCGTCGCTTCCCAATTGCGGTGCTGGTGAGTGAGGCTTGCCTTAATGATGTCGATGGGGCAGATTTCCTTATTGCCGCAAAATCCGTGCAGCCAGAAGTGGTAACCGTACTAATGACCAGTATGAAAGATGCGAAAATTGCAGTGCGGCTAATCAATGAAGGACAAGTGTATCGGTATCTGGTAAAACCATTTGCGCGTGAATCGCTCCGTCTAACAATTGAGTCAGCAGTCATTCACTACAAACTCAACAAGGAAAATCCACATCGCAACGCAATGCTGCTGGAGCAAGCACTCTACGCAAATCAACCGAGGTCGGAAACGCGCTCATTTCAGGAGCTTTTGACCGCATTGCGCCAGCGCTTAGACACTAAACCAATATATTGAAGCAATAGCGTTGCACAGAGAGAGAGTGCTAAGTAAGCGCATCTCAGTGGGCAAGTGGTGTGCAAACCTACCGTAACTTTACCCCCTACTGCAAAATTACCGTAACTTTACCCCCTACTGCAAAATTTCTCTTTGGAAAAAGGTCTACATCGCTCGAACAGGTAAAAGAACAACGCCAGCAAAAAGTAAAAAAGCCCTGACAAGAGTCAGGGCTAACGCATTGAACTTAACGCCGATTACTTTTTGGGTACAATCACGGCATCAATCACATGGATGACTCCGTTGGTGCACTCAATGTCGGTCTTGGTAACATTAGCATTGTCGACCGTGACCTTGCCGTCTGCGACCTTGACTTCAAATTCCTTGCCGCTGACGGTCTTGACCTTACCGGGTTTCACATCAGCCGCCATCACTTTGGCAGGAACAACATGGTATGTCAGAATCTCCTTCAGCTTCTTTTGGTCTTTTAGAATCTTGTCCAGATCCTTGACCTTGCTGAAAGCTTCGTCAGTTGGAGCGAAAACGGTAAATGGACCGGGACCAGCAAGAACAGTGTCCAGACCAGCCGCTTTGACGGCTTCAACCAGCTTGGTAAAAGAACCAGCCGCTACTGCGGTTTCCACGATGTTCTTCTTCTTGGCAGCTTCTTCGGCTGCTTTGCGTGCAGCTTCTACTTTTGCAAGTGAGTCAGCACGACGGAGCGAGTCTTCAATGCGCTGCTTCTCTTTCTTGGCAAGCTCTTCTTTGCTTGGGCCACAGCCAATAACGGCAACAAGACTCAGGGCGAGGAGAGAATAAAAAAGCGTTTTCATTGTGGAAATTCTCCGGTTATGTTGGTTGTTTTGTTTTAGTTAAGCGTTTTCGACTTGACGATTTTGTTATCAAGTTGGGCGCAAATATACAACGAAGCGGGCGTTTTCCAAAACAATGCAGTGTAAATTGGTAAATCTGAGAAGAAGGCAAAACACTCGCATGAGCGACTGAGCACATCAGAACGTGTATCTGCGCCACATGAGTGACCTTCACTCCCGAAGACCTAAGTGAGGAAGATATAGCGAAGTTAAGGCAGCGCTATGCCAAAAGGCATATCATCATTTCTTGTGGGGAGGTGAAGCAGGAAGGGCAACGAAGAACGTGGCGCCCTTGTCTCTACCTGCGGATTCTGCCCAGATGTAACCGCCGTGTGCCTCGACAATTTGCTTTGCAAGATATAGACCGAGTCCCGTCGAGTTCTCGCCGCCAGTTGGCAACGCAGAAAGCCGTTGAAACTTGCCAAACAGTTTTCCCATATCTTCTTCACTGAGACCTTGACCCTCATCCTTCACAGAGAAAACAAGATATGGGGTATCAGGCACAGAAGGTAGAATGTGCAGTGTGCTGGAGGGGCGAGATGATGCTTGGCTCTCGGCAAGCTCAGTGACCTGCATACGCTGTGGCACAAAGTGGTCTCTTTGCTCCAGACAAACCCAAATACGCCCCCCGTGGTACGAATACTTGATAGCGTTCGAGAGCAGATTTTCAAGCACTGACCGAATATGTCGGCTGTCCACCTCTGCATAACAATTCGGCGCAATGTCAGTGTAAAGTGTCTGCTGCTTTAGCTGAGCTTGTTCTGCGAAGCGACTAACAATGTGCGTGACCAGACCAGAAAAATCAGTATGCGATTTGCTAAGCGTAGAGAGATTGCTCTCTACAGCAGCGCTTTCCAAGACCTCTTGAATAATTGCGGCCATTCTCGCTGCGCTACGCTGGATAATTTGAGTCATTTCTTTGATGTGTGAGAGGGATTCACTTTCAGCAATAAGTGAGGTAAATCCGATGATAGACTGGAGCGGATTTTTGAGGTCGTGTGCCGCAATTGCCAGAATTTCTGACTTGAATTTGTTGGCTTCTCGCAGCGATTCATTAGTGAGTGCCAGTTCCCAACTGGCTTCACTGAGTTCTCGCAAAAGTCGGTCAGTTTGCGCTTTTTCAGCCCTAAGCTGTTCAGTTTGCTCGGCTAATTGCTGCAAGAGCATTTTTTCCTTTTCGCGTGCATAAAAGTCTTTTACCCAGTTTGCATAAAGCATACGTGAGATAAGCCAAGCCACCAGTGCTGAAACAGTGCTATTGACATAATGCGCGCTCGCAGTATCTGCATCAGACTGGAAGTGAGAGATGCCAAGAAGAAGCACCAGATGTGGCACGATGTAGAGCACAAGGCTTTCCCAGAGCGGGTAGAGCTGTGCCGCAGCTAAGCCAAATAAGGCTACGATATAGACAGTAATCTGCCCATGAATTTCTTGGTCAGAGCTACTTAGGGCTGCGCACCAGAGCATCATAAACAAAGCGAAAGCAAAGCTCAGTGCATAGCGTGTGCGTGTGGCGCGAGGACGGCGGCGAATAAAGTAGGCAACGAGAAGGAACAGCGAAAGTGTGCCAACGAGCGTAAAGTGCAGGTATGCCAATCGTTCATAGCCCGCGTTCTGCCAGACACCATTCTGGTATCGCTCTGAGAAATTCAGTAGAATGAGAAAAAGGTGAGCAACTGTCAGCAGTAGTGAAAGCAAAACTGCACGCGAGAAGTTAAGCGTTGCAATTTCTGTGAAGAATAGCGTGCGGCAAGACTCTGGAACCGCAGGTGGGCGGAACAATCCCAAGCGCTGAATCCAATGTGAGAGCGAGATGTTCAAGTTTGATTCGCTTCAGTGTTGTCTTTAAGTTTGCGATAAAGTGTAGCGACGCCGATACCAAGTAGGCGCGCAGTTTCTTCTTTGCTACCGCCGGTCGCCTCTAATGTGCGCGCAATCATCACCTCCTCAATTTCTTCTAAGGTTGTGCCAATTCGGAACGAAACCACCTTAGAGTGTTCTTGTCCAGTGATGTAATCAGGCAGGTGTTCTTTTTGAATCATATCGCCAGAGCAGAGTACGGTAGCGCGCTCAATCACATTTTCCAATTCACGAACGTTTCCACGCCAGTGATGTCCTTCTAAAAGGCGCATCGCTTCAGGTGAGATGCCCTTGATAGACTTGGCGTTAAGCAATGCATACTTTTCCAAAAAGTGTTGCGCCAAGGGGATAATGTCGTCTTGACGTTGTCGCAGAGGCGGTAGCTTGATTTTAATCACATTGAGCCTGTAGTAGAGATCTTCACGAAAACGACCCTGCTCAATTTCTTTCTCAATATCCTTGTTGGTCGCGGCAATGATGCGCACATCGACCTTTATGGTTTCCTCGCCACCAAGTCGCTCAAACTCCCCATCTTGCAACACACGCAGCAGCTTTACTTGAAGAGGTGTGGGCATATCGGCAATTTCGTCTAAGAAAATCGTGCCGCCGTGAGCCAGCTCGAAGCGACCTTTCTTCTGCTTAATTGCGTTAGTAAAGGCACCTTTCTCGTAACCAAATAATTCGGACTCGAGAAGTGAGTCGGGTAGCGCCCCACAGTTGACCTTGACGAAAGGCTTATCGCGCCGACCGCTCATCTCGTGAATAGCGCGTGCAATCACCTCCTTGCCCGTACCGCTTTCTCCCAAAAGCAACACCGTGGCGCGGGACGGTGCAACTTTCTCAACTGTATCCAGCACCTCACGAAAGACAGGGCTGAAACCAATGATATTTTTCGGCAGATACTTTGCGCCGAGCTGCTGACGCAACTTTGCATTTTCCATCAAAAGCAGACGCGTCTCAAGCGCACGTGAGACCAAGCGGCGAATATCACCCATTCGAAAAGGCTTCTGAATGTAATCATACGCACCAAGCTTCATTGCTTCCACAGCCGAGTCAACGGTGCCATATGCAGTCATCACAATAACAACAATGTTAGGGTCGTGCTTTTTGATATCGCGCAGCAGCTTGACCCCATCTGAGTCTGGAATTTTCAGGTCGGTGATAACCAAGTCTATATCTTCTTCGCTGAGGATTTTTAAGGCCTCGCGGGCAGTTTCTGCTGCAAAGAGCTTGCGTTCCTCTGACTTTTGCAAGCCATCGCGCAACGCATCACGAGTATTTTTGTCGTCTTCGACGATGAGGATTTTAACCATACCAGTCTCTCTGGAAAAGGTTATGAAATCGGTTCTAACACAGGTTTTTCGACCAGCGGCAAGGTTACGCGCGCTACAGCGCCATGCCGGTCGGTGCGGTTTTTGATTTCAATATCGCCATGATGCGCTTCGACGATTTCGCGCACGATGTAAAGTCCTAAGCCTGTGCCGCCAGATTTGGTAGAGTAAAAAGGCGTAAAAAGTTTCTCGAGTGCATCATCTGAAAGCCCATCGCCATTGTCGCGCACTTCAATCACAGCCAGCGAATTTTCTTGACCGATGGCAACTTCAATTTCACACACTGTGTTCTCGCTGCAAGCTTCCAGTGCATTCTGAAAAAGGTTGACAAGCACGCGTGAGAACTGTCGCTCGTCAATCATCGCAAAAAGTTGAAGCGAGTCGCTATAAAGTCGCTTAAACTTTACAGGTTTCTTCATCAAAAGAAAGTTGGCTTCGGCTTTGTCAATGCACACGTCTATGAGGTTTCTGATATTGGTCAGCACAAAGTCGGTCTTATTGAGTCGCGAAAGTGAGAGGTAGTTGCTAACGATATCGTTAAGCTTGGCAATTTCCTCGCGCAAGATAAGAAGTTGCTTTTGAATCTTAGGGCTGGCATGAAGGTCAAGTTCGTCTTCCAGAAGGTCAAGGTTGAGCGAAAGCGAGTTTAGGGGGTTGCGGACTTCGTGTGCAACCGCGCCGGCAATTTTTGCCATAGCTGAAAGCCGCTCGGCGTCAATCACTTGGTCGCGCATTTGCCGTAGCTCAGACGCATCGCGTATGACGACAACAAAATGTGGTTCTTTTTCCGATGTTGTGTCAATCGTGGAGACGGAAATGGAGACGGGCAAAAGTCGATCGTCTTGCGTTTTAAGCGTAAGCTCTGCGCCAAAGAGTTTGCCTTTCTTTTCTGACTCTCGCAAAATTGAGCGCAAGTCGCCTTCTGCAACCGTGATTTTATCAAGGCTCTTGCCCACAATTTGCACTTGCTTGTAGCCCAAAAGCTCAGTGGCCGCTTTGTTCCAAAGCGTAACGCGTCGTCGAGAGTCCAAGAGCGTAATAGCATCGGGTGAGTTTTCAATGAGTGAGGTGATAAAGTGCTTTTGCTTCTCGAGCTTTTTGCGCGTGCGATAAAGTTCATCAGCAATCTCGTCGGCAACCAGCATATCGCTGGTTTCGGACTTCATTAGCTCAATTTCGTAGTGATAAGCGACTTCAAGAATGCAGTCATCAATGATTTGTGAGATGCGAATTGCAGTAGGCGTGGTGTAAATCGTCAGTGAAGCCAATTTTTGCAGCAAAACTTTCTTCATGGCCAAAAGCAGACGCAAGCGCTCATCAATGCGCAGCTCTGAGAGAAAGTCGCTTGCGCGAACCAAATACTTTTTGAGCTTGTCAGTGCTTTCTTCGGCAAGGTCGCTGCAAAGGTCGGCGATAGCTGTCTTGAAAAAGTCACGCAGTTCCTTTTCCGTGAAGGTCTCGAGTGAGAAATTGATTTGGTAAGCACCAGTCGGATCGCTCAGCATCAGCACCGCTTCACGGGCAAGGTCAGAGATAGAATCTTGAAGGATTGCAACCTCTCTGCGCATAAGCTCTTAGTCGTCTCTAAGTTGTCGCTTTCGGTTCAGGGCAAAGTCGGCAATAGTTTGAATTAAAGCGGAGTAGTCGTATCCACCGACTTTGGCAGAGCGTGCAAACCCTGCGTCAGGAGAAATGTCAGGATTGGGATTGACATCAATGACGAAGAGCTGACCACTCTGCGAGTAGCGGAAATCAATGCGCGCATAATCACGGCAGCCTAAGGCGTGAAAAGCGCTCATCGCAAGTTGGCGAAGTTGCGCTTCCAGCTTCGGTTCAATGGGTGCAGGACAAATTGGCTTTGTGCCTTGATACTCGAGGCTCGACTCTTCCCATTTCGCTTTGTAGCTTACGACTCTGGGATAGCCTTCAGGCAAGCTCTCAAAGCTGATTTCAGAGATAGGCAAAACTTTGGGCGCAAAAGGATGACCAATGAAGCGTTCATAATCAGGGTCACCCAAAATAGCGACATTAAATTCACGCCCATCAATAAACTCCTCGCACAACGCAGGTTGAGAAAATTGCTTCCAGATAAACTCGACCTGACGACGGAGTTCTGACTCGGAGCGCACCACCGAATCGTTTGAAATACCAAGACTGGCATCTTCTCGTTCAGGCTTAACAAGCAGCGGAAATGGGAGGTCAGTGGCAATAGGTGCACCAATATCAAAGACTTGAAAGCGTGGCGTCGGCACACTACGTCGCAAGAGAATCTTTTTTGTGAGCGATTTCTGCACGCAGACTTCCAAAGTCTTTGCAGGAGAGCCAGTAAAAGGAATACCCAATAAGTCAAGCGTGATGGGCACAAATACTTCCGACTGAGAAAAGCCAAACGCACCTTCAAAGAGATTAAAGACAGCATCGGGCTTTGCTTTTCGCAGTTGCTCCGCTAAGAGAATCACATCGCCAGTGAAAGGCACAAGGCTGACTTGATGCATCTGACGCAGAGCAGCAGCCACGCCTTCTGCAACTTGCAGCACTCCCAGCTCCGACCTAAGGTCGTGCGTAAGCGCGTTGCGGTCAGGAACACTGTTGTAGATAACGACTATGTGTGCCATTTGCAGAGCCTAAAAAATAGTGTAAGAAAAATACAAATTGAGACAAAAACGGTGGGGCTAAATCAGTCATTGAGCAGCGTAGCTCTGCCTTTTGAAGAAAAGAGAAGAGCATCGGAATGGGGAATAAGCGGAGCTGGCAGTAGCAAGTGGCGCACTCCGCAGCAGTTTCGCCTTGCTCTTTTCTCGCTGTGCATACCCAATTCTGAAAATTGTGTTAACTTTATAAAAACATGTTTCTACAAAGAAATGAACTTCCCTGAAACACTTCGTTACACCAAAGAACACGAGTGGATTTACCTTGAAAAGGACGATATCGCTGTTGTGGGAATTACCGACTTTGCTCAATCTGAGCTAGGCGATATTGTCTTCGTCGACCTCAAAGAGGTGGGCACAAAGCTTAACGCAAATGACATCTTTGGCACAGTGGAAGCAGTCAAGACCGTTTCAGATTTGTTCCTGCCAGTGGCAGGTGAAATCATAGAGCATAATCCCGCGCTCAAAGATGCATCTATCGTAAACAAAAGCCCGTATCAGGACGGCTGGATGATTAAGCTCAAGGTGGCAAACCCTGCTGACATTCAAAACCTAATGACCGCAGCGGACTATCGGGCACACATTGGCAGATAGCGCAACACAACCGAAGCATATGCAAGACGAAAGCGACGGCGGCACATACCTCTCTTACCAAGTTTTATACAGGTTTGAAGCAAAGGCTTGCCAGCGAAAGCCTGCATTTACAATATCCGCAATTTTTCAACAGAAAAGTATCATATTGCACCAGCTCTTATCACCCTGCGCAAGGCAACTTTCACTTCAATTTTAATCCAGAGTCATCAGTATGAAACTTAACCTGCATGCCCAAGAAAAATTTGAACTGCGGCACAATGCATCGTTCAAAGATGCGGAGGAAATGCTACGCGTGATTGGTGTCTCAAGCCTTGATGAGCTGATTGAGCAAACCATTCCAGATGGGATTCGCTTGAAAAAACCACTCAATTTGCCGCCACCAAAATCAGAGCGAGAGTTTCTAAACAGCATCAAAACGATAGCTGAAAAGAACAAGGTCTTCAGGTCGTTCATTGGTATGGGCTACTATGATACCTTCACGCCGACCGTGATTTTGCGCAACATTTTGGAAAACCCGGGCTGGTATACAGCCTACACGCCCTACCAAGCTGAGATTGCGCAAGGACGCTTAGAGATGCTGCTGAATTTTCAAACAATGGTGTGCGACCTGACAGGAATGCCAATAGCTAATGCATCGCTACTTGATGAAGCAACTGCAGCGGCTGAAGCAGTGCATTTGCTCTACACGGTGCGTCCGGCCAACAAGCAGCAAGCAAGAATGCTCTTTGCGTCGGAGCTGTTGCACCCGCAAACGATAGATGTGCTGCGCACGCGCACCGAACCGATTGGCGTTGAGCTGGTAGTTGGAAATCCAAAAACAGTGGATTTAGCCAATCCGAACCTCTTTGCACTGGTACTGCAATACCCCAATACCGATGGCAGCGTGGAAGATTACGCAGCGCTTATCACCATGGCGCACCAATGTGGCGTAACGGTCGCTGTCGGGGCAGATTTGCTGGCGCTTGCGGTGCTCAAGCCCCCAGGTGAAATGGGCGCAGATGTGGTGTTTGGCTCAGCGCAACGCTTTGGCGTGCCGATGGGGTATGGAGGACCGCATGCGGCGTTCTTTGCCACGCGCGAAGAATTTAAGCGCCAGATTCCGGGGCGGTTGATTGGCGTCTCTATTGATGCAGAGGGACATCGGGCGCTGCGTATGGCACTGCAAACACGCGAGCAACATATTCGCCGTGAAAAGGCAACCTCAAACATTTGCACCGCACAGGTTTTGCTAGCAGTGGTGGCAGCCGCATATGCAATCTATCACGGGCCGAAAGGATTGCGTGCGATTGCGGAGCGCGTCTACGGTCTAACGGCACTGCTGAGGCGTAGTCTATGTGCCTTAGGTTTCCGCATCGTTAATACGACGCACTTTGACACGCTAACTGTCGATGCAGAAAGCAGGGCGCTATGCGAGCAGTGTGTGCGAGCAGCAGAAGAAGCACAGATGAACTTGCGCCGCTACGATGAAACACACTTCGGCATTGCGCTCGACGAGACTACGACAGTAAAAGAGGTGCAAGAGCTGATAGAAGTGTTGGGCAAGTGCCGCAAAACACTGAAGCCAGAGTTCTTTGAGACGACTTTCAAGGAATTGCAAGAAAGCATTGAACTGGATGTGCCATCGTCACTGGTGCGCACTTCACCGTATCTAACGCACGCTGTCTTTAACTCCTACCATAGCGAGCATGAAATGCTGCGCTACTTGAAAAAACTGGAAAATCGTGACGTGTCACTGGTGCACTCAATGATTCCTCTGGGCAGTTGCACGATGAAACTCAACGCCACCACAGAGATGATACCAATCACGTGGCGTGAGTTTAATGCACTGCACCCTTTTGCACCGCTGTCGCAAGCCAGAGGCTATCAGGAACTCCTAAGGCAGTTAGAGGCGTGGCTATGTGAAATTACGGGCTTGGCGGCAGTGTCTTTCCAGCCCAATTCAGGTGCACAGGGCGAATTTACGGGGCTAATGATCATCCGAGCCTATCACCGTTCTCGCAATGAAGCGCATCGTAATGTGGTGCTAATTCCACAGTCGGCGCACGGCACCAATCCTGCTAGCGCAGTGATGGCAGGCATGCAGGTCGTGGTAGTGCGGTGCGATGAGCGGGGGAATGTAGATGTTGCGGACTTGAAAGCAAAAGCTGAAGCGCACCGTGAGCATCTGGCTGCCCTGATGATTACATATCCTTCAACGCATGGCGTCTTTGAAGAAGAAATTCAGGAGATTTGCAAGATAGTGCATCAATTGGGCGGTCAGGTCTATATGGACGGCGCAAATATGAACGCGCAAGTTGGGCTAACAAGTCCAGCAGCCATCGGTGCGGATGTGTGTCATCTGAACTTGCACAAAACGTTCTGCATCCCACACGGAGGCGGCGGTCCAGGAGCAGGACCCGTCGCTGTTGCTGCGCATCTTGTGCCATTTTTGCCGAAGCATTGTCTTGTCGAAACAGGTGGGGAAAGGGGGATTTCTGCTGTATCGGCTGCACCGTTTGGCAATGCGTCTATCTTACCGATTTCATTTGGCTACATTGCGATGATGGGCAGCGAAGGGCTGACGAATGCCACCAAGATGGCCATTCTGAACGCAAACTACATCAAAGCACGTCTGGAAGGTGCTTACAATGTGCTCTATGTCAATCGTAATGGGCGATGTGCGCACGAAATGATTTTAGACCTGCGTCCCTTCAAAAAGGTGGGCATTGAAGCGGAAGATGTGGCAAAGCGACTGATGGACTACGGTTTCCATGCCCCGACGCTGTCGTTCCCTGTGGCCGGCACGATTATGATTGAGCCAACTGAGTCGGAGCCAAAAGCAGAGCTGGATCGCTTCTGTGATGCACTGCTTTCAATCCGAGAGGAAATCCGTGAGATTGAGTTGGGGCGGGCAGACCGAACAAACAACGTGCTGAAAAATGCGCCACACACTGCAGCGATGGTGATGTCAGACCACTGGGATAAGCCATATTCTCGTGAGAGAGCTGCTTACCCCTTGCCGTTTGTGCGAGAAGCTAAAGTTTGGCCCGCTGTGCGCCGCATTGATGCTGCCTTTGGCGACCGAAACTTGGTCTGCACGTGCGAACCAGTTGAGTCCTACCTTGACCAAGAGCGGGAGATAGCCGCTTCATAGCGTAGGGAATTTGAGTCATGCATGAGGCGCAAGACACCGTCGGTATTGGCGAGCGAAGTGTATATTTGCGCCTAAAATTTTTCTCTGTGACATTCGGGCTCAACATCAACATCTTGCGCGCAGATGCGCAGCGCATTGCAGAATCCCTAATTCAGTGGTTTAAGGAGCGGCAGATAGATTACATCGTTGAGAAAAGTGCGGCCAAAATTTTGGGCGAAAAGCGTCGCTGCAGCATTGAAGAAATCAGTGAGCGCAGCGACATTTTACTATCCTTAGGGGGCGATGGCACGCTCCTGCACTTAGCGCACTATGCCGGCCCAAAGCCTATTTTGGGCATCAATCTTGGGCGCGTGGGGTTTCTTGCAGAGTTCAGCGTCGATGAAATGTATCCAGCGATTGAGCGCATCTTGAAAAAGAACTATACGCTCGAGACACGCACGCAATTGGAAGCACAGGTGAAGACAAGTAAGAAACTGGTTACACTGCGCGCGCTGAACGACATTATCATTGAGCGAGGCGCCTACCCACGTATGCCTACCATCTCACTCCGCATTGATGGACACCACGTCAGTGACTACCGTGCCGATGGGCTAATTGTAGCCACTTCTACTGGTTCAACAGCTTACTCAATGTCGGCAGGTGGGCCGATTATCGTGCCAAAATCGCGGGTCTTTGTGATTACACCGATTTGTCCGCACATGCTAACTGTGCGCCCAATTGTCGTCAGCGATGACAAGCAGATTGAGCTATCAGTTGAGACGCCAGATGAAGGCTTTGTGCTCAATTGTGATGGCAGTCAGCAGCTTAGGCTGTCGCCGAAGCATCGGGTGCGAATCCGCAAGTCTGAGCAGGTGATTAACTTAATAGCCAATGAAAAGCGAAACTACTATGATGTGCTTCGTCAAAAGTTTCTTTGGGGCAAGGAGTATCTCTAAATCAAACAAAAAATGGATAGTGGCGGCACTGGTACTATGCGGATGCGCAGCGGCACAGAATGCAAGCCCGCCAAGCCAAAGCGCAGAGAGCAGCAAGCCAGCTAATATGGTGCTAGGGCTTTGCTCATGGGAAGACTGGCAAAAAGAAGCTAAATGGGACGATTACGAAGCAGCCGACTATGTGCCCGACAGCCTTGCCGTGCGTAAAATTGCGGCAAAAGCACAGTCGCCCGACATTACGTTTCTGCTCTTTGGCGGTAGCTGGTGCGGCGACAGCCGAGACGGAATGCCGAAAATTTTTAAGGTGCTGCGCGCAGCAGGCATTGCACCAGAACGCACTGCAGTCTATGGCGTTGACCGCAAAAAGCGTGAGGAAACTGGCACTGCCGAAAAATTCCAAGTTAAGCGTGTGCCCACGCTGATTGTGCTGAAAGCAGGTCAAGAGATTGGGCGAATTGTGGAGACCCCAACGATAAGCTGGGAAAGAGATTTGGCAGCACTGTTAGAGAAAAGTGAGTGATGGCAAAGAAACAAGCGTGAAAGAACAGGTAAAGATTTTAGCAATCGTAGGTCCAACCGCCTCAGGTAAAAGCGCGCTTGCCTTACGACTTGCAACGCATCTGGATGCGGAGATTGTCTCTGCAGACTCGCGCCAAATTTACCGCGAATTGACGATTGGTTCTGCCAAACCTTGCAAGGAAGAACTGCAGCAAGTCCGGCATCACTTCATTGATGAACGCTCTCTGCCTGCACCTTATGATGCAGGAACATTTGCAGCAGAAGCCGAGACACGTCTTGCAGAGATTCTATCGCGAGGCAAAGTGCCAATTGTGGTGGGCGGCTCGACGCTCTATGTGCAAAGTTTGGTGCAAGGCTTGGCAGCATTGCCGAAAAGTGACCCTGAAGTTCGAAAGCGGCTCTACGAAGAGCTACATACACTTGGCGCGCAAGCACTCTACGCAAGGTTGAAATCCATAGACCCCCAGCAAGCCCAAACCTTAGACCCAACCAAAACACAACGACTCATTCGTAGTCTTGAAATCATTGAACTGACAGGCGAGAGGGTCTCTGAGTTGCAGCGGCGGGCGCATCGAGCACCGCGCTTTAGTTTTTGCGTGATAGGCTTAGCACTACCGCGCCCTGTGCTCTACGCCCGCATCAATGCACGCGTGCTGGAAATGATGCGAAAAGGCTTGCTGGAAGAGGCGCGCTGGCTCTATGAAAAATTTGGTCGGCAGCACCAGCAAGAAAAAATCAATGCCTTAGAAACAGTTGGCTACAAGGAGCTTTTTGAGATGTTTGAAGGCAAGCACTCACTCGAAGAGGCGATTGCGCAAATTCAGCAGCACACGCGTAACTACGCCAAGCGGCAAATAACTTTTTTCCGAAATAAGCTAAGCGTGCACTGGATAGCGGCGCCAGAGCGCGAGCAGGATATTGCATTTGCGCTGCAAAGAGTTATTTCTATATTCCCACAACCAGTTTTCCAATAAGCTCTATCAATGAAACTCACAACAGAGACGAAGAAGGGGCTGACGATTCTAAAGCTACACGAAAAGCGCTTAGATGCTTCGATTGCCCCACATTTCAAATCGAAGCTGGCGCTGATGATTGAAGGCGAAGGTGAGAAGTATCTTGTGATTGACCTTTCACAAGTGCAAGCAATTGACTCCAGTGGGATTGGCTCACTATTGCTGGCACATCGCACAACACTGGCTCACGATGGTTTTGCGGCGTTTGTCGGCGTGCGAGAGCCCGTACGCGATTTGCTCAAAATGACACACCTCGATAAGCAGCTCTACATTTTCAACTCTATCCAAGATGTGCTGAATAACCTTGAAACCGTCGAAACCGACGAACCTGAAGAAAGCAAGGAAGACAAAGAAAAAATCAAAGTACCTGCTGCAGCAACCAAACACGTCAATCACACTGACTTGGATGAAGATGAAGAAGACGAGCTGTTAGAAAACCTCCCTGAATTGCCCGAAGAAAGCATTCCCGACCTTGAGCTATCGCTCGAAGAAGAAAGCCCAGACTTCGTTGAGCAAGGTGAGAGCAAGCCAGCAAAAAAATCCGCAAAGCGGACGACTGCAAAAGCAGGCAAGGCAAAGAGGTCGACGACTCGCAAAAGCAAGAAAGCAGCCGTAACCAAAGCGCCCGCACGCAAGGCAAAAAGCAAGAAAAAATCGTAGATGAACGAATTTTCTTGGCTGGATTGGGCAATCGTCGTGGGATATCTGGTAGGAGTGGCGCTCTTTGGACTGTTCAAAGGCGGTAAGCCAAGCTCTGCACACGACTACTTTCTCTCAGAGAAGAAAATTCACTGGCTTGTGGTTGCATTCTCGATTGTGGCAACAGAGACCTCTGCACTGACCTTTCTCTCCGTGCCGGGCATTGCCTATCGTAGCAATTGGCAGTTTTTGCAGTTAGCATTGGGTTATGTGATTGGGCGAACAGTGGTTGCGTTCTTTTTTTTACCGCGCTACTATGAAGGTCGCCTGAGCACAGTCTATGCCATACTGGAAACGCGCTTTGGCGTAGCAATGCGAAAGCTGGCGTCTGTTGTGTTTATCATCACGCGTGTCTTTGCCGATGGGGTGCGGTTGTATGCAGCAGCTATTCCACTCGTGGCGATTTTGCGTGGTTACCATCTCTTTTCAGAAGTGCCTGATACCACACTGTACGCCAGTGCGATTGTGCTCATCGCACTGGCAACGCTGGTGTATGTGCTCTTTGGCGGTGTGCGGGCAGTAATCTGGACCGACTTGCTGCAACTGGTGATTTACCTTCTGGGCGGACTCTTATCGGTAGTGCTGCTGCTGAGCAGTTTGCCTGCACCTGCTGAAGCATTAGAACGGATTGCGGCACAAGGCAAATTTGAAGTGTTCAACTTCAAGTGGGAAAACTTCTTTTTCTCGCCCTATCAGTTTTTCCTTGCGGTAGTAGGCGGTGCTTTTCTTTCAATGGCCTCACACGGGGCAGACTACATCATCGTGCAGCGGCTGTTTGCGACGGATAACCTCCAGAGCAGTCAAAAGGCGCTCATTGCAAGTGGCGCAATCGTGTTGGTGCAGTTTGCGCTGTTTCTTTTGATTGGCAGCCTACTGTATGTGTTCTACAATGGAGCACCATTTCGCAGTGATGAGGTCTTCTCAAAGTTTATCATTTCAGGCTTGCCAGCAGGTGTGTCAGGCTTGGTGGTGGCGGCCCTACTAGCGGCAGCTATGTCGACGCTCTCAAGCGCAATCAATGCGATTGCAAGTTCAACGGTCTTTGACCTTTATGCTGCAACCGAAAAGGGGCGCACGGCTTCGCCAGAAAAAAAGCTGCGGCTGTCTAAAATAGTCAGCTTGGTTTGGTCGGGTGTGCTAACACTTTCAGCCGTGAGCTATCTGGGGTTAGGCCAATCCGTGGTAGAAGTGGCGCTGAGCATTGCATCATTCACATACGGAGGGTTGCTGGGCGTGTTCTTTCTCTCACTGTTTCAGGAAGAAGTGGACAGGCGAGCCGCAATGGTTGGGTTTCTGGCCAGCATCGTAGCAATGACCGCTGTGGTAACACGCACTACCATCGCTTGGACACTCTACACACTTATTGGGTTAGCCGTAACGCTCATTGTGGCCCCAGCATTGCACCGATTCTTCAAGGCACGGAAAAAATCCCAGACGGTTTAGCGAAAGCAGTGTATCAGCCTTGCTAACCCTGCAGCACGGGCAGGGTTTCAGGTTCTCTATATCGGTCGTATATTGAAGCCTTACTTCTTTACCCAAACACATTGAATAATGAAAACGCTCATACTTTTTTTCGCTATGATTCTTGCCGCCGCTTTGCAGGCAGACGCACAAGCACTTCAATACCCAGTTACCAAAAAGGTTGACCAAGTCGATGACTACTTCGGCATCAAAGTCCCTGACCCCTACCGCTGGCTGGAAGACGATTACTCCGAAGAAACCAAGCAGTGGGTCGAGGCACAGAACAAGGTTACTTTTGCCTACTTGGAGCGCATTCCCTTCCGCAAAAAGCTCTACGAGCGCTTGGAGCAGCTTTACAACTACCCAAAATACTCCACACCCTTTCGCAAAGGTGAGTATTACTTCTTCTACAAAAACGATGGCTTGCAAAATCAAAGCGTGCTGTATGTGCAGAAAGGACTGGACGGTAAGCCTGAAGTCTTTTTAGACCCAAACACCTTCTCTGAAGATGGAACAGTGCGACTTGGCTTATTTGCAGTGTCAAAGGATGCAAAGTATGCTGCGTATAGCCTCTCCAGAGGTGGCTCAGATTGGCAGGAAGTGTATGTGATGGAGGTTGCTAGCAAAACCAAACTGCCCGATGTGTTGCGTTGGGTCAAAGTGTCAAGCATTGCGTGGCAGGGCAATGGATTCTACTACAGCCGTTACCCCGCTCCAACCGATACCAATCGCAAGCTCTCTGCCAAAAATGAAAATCATCAGGTTTTCTATCATCGAATTGGCGAGCCACAGGAAAAAGATGAATTGGTCTTCGAAGACAAAGAAAACCCGCTCCGTTTTCACATTCTCACAACAACCGAAGATGAACGCTTTTCAATTCTCTCTGTCTCTGACCGAGGCAAAGGCAAAGATGGCAATGCGCTCTATGTGCGCGACCACAAAAAGGGAGACAAAACCTTCCGACCTATCGTAACAAGCTTTGATGATGACTTTGCTGTCATTGACAACCTTGACGATAAACTTTTGGTTGTAACCAATAGGCAAGCACCAAATCGCAAAGTCGTGCTGATTGACCCTAAAAAGCCGGAGGAGAAAAATTGGAAGACTATTCTGCCTGAAAAGCCTGAGCCGCTGGCTAACATCACTTCGGCGGGTGGAAAGCTCTTTGCCGTCTATATGAAGGATGTTGCTCATCGCGTCTATGTGTATGACTACAACGGACGATTCGAGAACGAAATTGATCTGCCAACCTTAGGCACTGTGAGTGGCTTTGAGGGGGAAAAAAGCGATAAGGAAGTTTTCTACACCTTTACTTCCTTTACCTTTCCACCAACAATTTATCGCTACAACATTCTCACCAAAAAGTCTGAACTTTTTCGCAAGCCAGAAGTAAAGTTCAATTCAACCGACTACGAGACAAAGCAAGTCTTCTACCAAAGCAAAGACGGCACGCGCGTGCCGATGTTCATCGTGCACAAGAAAGGCTTAAGACAAGATGGTGCAAATCCGACATTGCTTTATGGATACGGTGGGTTTAATATCAGTTTAAATCCCAGTTTCAACCCGCTCAGGATTGCGTGGCTGGAGCAAGGTGGGATTTACGCTGTAGCAAACATTCGTGGCGGCGGAGAGTATGGCGAAAAGTGGCATGAGCAGGGAATGAAGCTCAAAAAGCAAAATGTCTTCGATGACTTCATCGCAGCCGCTGAATTTCTCATTCGGGAGAAGTACACCTCGCCAGAAAAGTTAGCCATTCAAGGTGGGTCAAATGGCGGCTTGCTAGTCGGAGCGGTCATCAATCAACGGCCAGAACTCTTTCGAGTGGCAATTCCTGAAGTCGGGGTAATGGATATGTTGCGCTTCCACAAATTTACAATTGGGTGGAATTGGATTGCAGACTACGGCTCGAGCGAAAATTACGAAGAGTTCAAAGTGCTCTATTCCTACTCGCCTTTGCATAACATCAAAGAAGGCTTGAATTATCCTGCCGTGCTCATTACCACAGCTGACCATGACGACCGTGTGGTGCCAGCGCATAGCTTCAAGTATGCAGCCACACTGCAGGAAAAATACAAGGGCAACAACCCAATTCTCATTCGCATTGAGACCAAATCTGGGCATGGCGCAGTCAGCACCAAGAAAGCATTAGAAGCGGCAACCGACATTTACGCTTTCATTTTCTACAACATCGGAGTGACGCCAAAGTTTGGGGGTGATTCGCCATAAATGACAACCAGAGATAAAGCTGCCGGTCTATCTTGTGTTGTATGATAGCGGCTGTGGGCTGTGTAACCGCACCACGCCGTTTCTTTCGGCAAAGCCGAAACAAGCAGCTGGACTGGTTTGGCAGATACGATACCTGCCGACTCCATCCTCAGTGGAGTGTTACCGCATGATGGCCTAACGAGGGCTACGGGAGGTCAGCGGCAACAAATGCCATAATCGCCATAGCCGCCACGCAGCGATTCAGCTCTTCTGGATTAAGCTTGTCAATTGTGTCAGCATGCGTATGGTGATACCAGAAGTAGCGAGTGCCGTCAACTTGCAAGCCTAAACCGGGCACACCCTGCTGCATTAGAGGCGCAATATCAGCGCCACCGCCACCGATGGTAATGCGACTGGCTTCAATCGGTGCGAGCAGATGTGCAATCGCTTTCACGATTTGTAGAACAGAATCACGACCCGTAAAGCCGAAGCCTGTGGGCTTAAAGACACCCGCATCAGATTCAATTGCAAGCACATGCCGCTCGTGCTTATGTGCATCGGCATATGCAGTGGCGCCACGAAAGCCATTTTCCTCATTTGTCCAGAGCACTACGCGCAAGGTGCGGCGTGCTCGAAGCCCCAAATCCTTGATGATTTTGAGCGCATGCCAGGCGGCGACACAGCCACCACCATCGTCCATTGCACCTTGCCCAACGTCCCATGAATCAATATGTCCGCCAAAAACTACGACTTCGTCTGGCTTTTCTGTGCCTCGAATTTCAGCAATTACATTGCGAGAGGGCGCATCAGGCAACTGTTTTGCATTAAGAAGGAGTTTGACCACCACCTTTTGCCCGCGCTTCTGCATTCGAGCAAGCATTTCTGCATCTTCCAGCGAAATAGCTGCATGTGGGATTTTGGGAATGGAGTCGACATATGTCATTGCACCAGTGTGGGGGGTGTAGAGCGAAAAGGGACCGACAGAGCGAATAAGGCTAGCTACTGCGCCAACCTTTGCTGCACGCTGTGCACCAAGTGTGCGCACACGCACCGTTTGCCCATACTGCGTAAAAGGCGTGTTGAACAACACGATTTTGCCTTTGGCTTCAGCAGCTCGAGCTTCAAGCTCATCAAAATCGCGAACCACCAGCACCTCTGCGGTGATACCTTTCTTTGGGGTCGGGATAGTGCCACCTAAGCCCATTACAGCCATCTTGTGTGGGCGAGGCGAAACAAGTTCACAGCTTTCTGCACCGCGCACCCAGCGAGGCACCATTACAGGCTCACCGCGCACATTGTCGAAGCCATCGGCTTTCATTTTAGCAAGACACCAGTCTATTGCACGCTCAAGATTCTCTGAGCCGCTGAGGCGTGGGCCGAAGGTATCGCAAAGTTCGGCAAGTCGCTCGAAAGCAACGCTATCCTTCATTGCAGCAGCGATGATGCGCAAAGCCGTCTCGCGATACCGAGCTGCAATGTAAGCCGAGTCGATTTGGGCATAGAGCGTAGGGGCTATGGCAAAAAAGAGCAAAAAGAAAATGCGTCTCATTGAAGTGAGTGTGTTGATAGAGTTTTTTAGGAAGTTAGTCTAACTGATGAAAGTTACAAAACAATGTGAGGAAGAGAAGAGTGAGACGGTAGGCGCGGACGGCGGTAAGCGTGTGTGCAAGACAGCGAGCAATGTGAGGCTGTTTTCACCAGAAGAAAGTGCGATGCACAAAAGGCAAAATCAATGCAATTTTTTTGTTACCTTGCAACATGCCGTTTCGCAGTGCCAAACTTTAACCAACCAATGGCAGAATGCAAGGGGGGCATGAACCACTATCAGGGCGAAAGGAACGGACTGTTCTGCTTGTCGATGATGACATAGCAGTGCTGCAGGTTACTTCACGCCAGTTGCAGAGAAGCGGATGCAGAGTGGTGACAGCAAGCAGCGCCGATGAAGCTGAAAGAATTTTAGAAGCCCAGGATATTCCCATTGTCGTCTGCGATAAAGCAATGCCCGGACGAGATGGATTGGATTTATGCCGCAGCCTTCGGCAAAATCCAAAAACGAAAGGCATCTATTTCATCATGATTACTGCACTGGGTAAGCCAATGGAAAAAGTGCGGGCCTTGATGGAAGGGGTCGATGACTACATTCACAAATCTTTTGAACCGAGTGAACTGCTGGCGCGCATTCAGGTTGCACAGCGCATTTTAGACCTGCAAGAGCAAATCTTGCAGTTGGAGCGCCTGAATGCATCAATAGCAATGGTAACAACATTG
Organism: Chloroherpetonaceae bacterium; assembly: GCA_025056565.1. Classification (NCBI taxonomy): domain Bacteria; kingdom Pseudomonadati; phylum Chlorobiota; class Chlorobiia; order Chlorobiales; family Chloroherpetonaceae; species Chloroherpetonaceae bacterium. Next base: position 71,406 of record JANWWA010000012.1, read on the forward strand.
GCACACGAAATTAACAATCCGCTGACGGGACTTTTGGGCTTTCTGGAACTTGCAAAAGTGCGTATCACGAAAAAGCCTCTGCAAGAAGATGATATTGAAAAAATTAAGCGAATGCTGGAGCGCGTCTACGAACAAGGCAAGCGAATTGAAATGGTTGTGCGTAAGCTGATGAACCTCAAAGAATATTCAACCAAGACATATCTGGAAGGGGTAGAAATGGTGGATATTGACAAAGCAGATGTGCTAAGCAGTGCCGCAAGTCAAGAAAAGGATGAAACAGAAAATCAGCGGGAGAACATAGCAAGACCCAAATGACAGTTTCCTCACCACTTTGGTCTAAAGCATTAGCATGTGTGGTGCTAACACGCCCCTCCAATGTAGGGCTGTTTTTTTTAGCCATTTTGCTCGGCGCATTTGTCGCAGCTGGAACCGAGGCCTTCGCAGAACCGAAAGTGTGGCTAGCTGCACTTTCGGGCACGCTGGTCGGCGCAGCAGCTAATGTCATCAACGATGTGATGGACATAGAAATTGACCGCATCAACAAGCCCAAACGACCCTTAGCAAGTGGTAGACTCTCACCGAAAGATGCTCAAGCCGAATGGTTTGCCTTAACTGCAGCAGGAATTGCACTGTCAGCCTTCATTTCGCCTCTGCACACCAGTATTGCAATTGGTGCAAGTGCAGTGCTCTACGCGTATAGCCTTGTCTTAAAACGCGTCGCCTTAGTTGGAAATCTTGTGGTGGCCGGTGTGGTAAGCACAGGACTAATATATGCGGCATTAGTTGTTGGCGACCTGCAAGAAGTATGGTTCCCTGTTGCATTTAGCTTTCTCTTCAACTTGGGGCGGGAGATTCTTAAAGACCTCGAAGATACCGAAGGTGACAAGAAAGGTGGCGCAGAGACCTTACCACTCAAAATCGGGACGATCGGCTCGCTCTGGGTAATTACGCTACTCTATGTGCTGGTGGTAGCACTTTCTATTTTGCCGTATCTGCAAGGGCTATACGGCAAGTGGTATCTCTGGAGTGTGCTTTGCACGACCGATGCGATAATTGCTTTTACAGTGGTGCGCGCATGGCAAGTGCAGACCAAAGAAAATTTCTACAAACTCAATACACTGCTCAAATGGGCAATGCTAACAGGCATTGTGGCAATTGCTCTGGGGCGAGTGTAAAATAAACCGACCTGCTGATGAATCGTCTTGAGAGCTTGCAGTGGCAGTGCAAAAAAATGTGGATTCCTTACTTGATGCCAGAATTTCCTGTGCCAAATACAACCGTGCCAACACTCTTGGCACTCCAACGCAGTGGTGCAGATGTGATTGAGTTGGGGTTTCCACATAGTGACCCACTGGCAGACGGCCGCACCATTCAAGACGCTGCGCAGGTAGCCATCCGAAATGGCGTAACGCTGCCGAAGCTCTTGGAATGGATTTACAAAGCTCGCACAGCATCACCAGAGCCGCTGCAGATTCCACTCATCGTAATGGGCTACATTAACCCCATCTTGCAGTATGGCATAGAGCGATTTTTAGCAGAGGCAAAAACAGTGGGTGTCGATGGGCTGATTGTGCCCGACCTGCCGCCTGAAGAAGCAGAGGAGTTTCGCCAAAAGTGCATCGCACAGCACTTAGCGCTGGTCTTCTTAATCTCACCTGTAACAAGCGAAGCGCGCATTCAGAAAATTGATGCGCTGGCAACCCACTTTCTTTACGCAATTTCTGTAAATGCCACAACAGGCACAGGGAAGCTCTCAGCGCAAGACACAAGCCAGATACGCCCTTACTTAGAGCGTGTGCGGCGCAATGCGAAAAAGCCTTTCGTCGTAGGGTTTGGCATTGAGGCTGCTGAGCAAGCCGCATCAATTCTCGAGGTTGCAGACGGAGTCGTGGTCGGCTCTGCACTGCTGCGTGCGATGAGCGCAGCAAAAAGCGCAGCAGAAACAGTGGCACTTGCTGAAGCCTTCTGGAAGACACTCTGTCAGTCACACACAAACCGTTTGTGCTTAACGTCCAGTGATGCGAATAGACAGAATGCGGTCGCCTACCTCAAGCCTATCGACCACATTCATGCCTCGCTTGACCAGACCGAAGGCGGTGTAACGCCCGTCTAAGTGAGGGTGATGGGAATGCATGATAAAAAACTGCGAACCTTCGGTATCTTTGCCCGCTGATGCCAGACCTAAGATACCGCGTTCAAAACGGCGGCGCGTAAACTCCGTGCGAATGGAATAAGGAGGACCACCAGTGCCATCGCCTTTCGGGTCGCCACCTTGAACCACAAAATTAGGCACGACACGGTGAAAGCGCAGCCCGTCGTAAAACTTCGCCTCAGCGAGCTTGATAAAATTGCGCACAGTGAAAGGTGCTTCCTCAATAAATAGCTCAACAGTAATTGACCCTTTCGTGGTCTCAATAGTGGCAAGTGGATTGCGAGAGAAGCGATTGAAAAACGCCCAATCTACGGCAGGCGGACGGATGGAAAGGTCAACTGTTGGACGCTGACCAGTAAGGCGCAGGTATAGCTCCGCCGCAGTCTTGCGCACGGAAAGTTCTCTATCGAGAAAATACTGTTCAAGTACAGGCAAAGCAGCGCTGCCTTGCAAGCGAACAAGAGCTTGCAAGAGCATCATCACGGTTTCTGCATCGTGCTCAGAGCGAAGGATGGAGAGTGTTTGACGAAATGCAGAAGCTGACTGCGGAGAAAAAGCAAGTGAATCAGAAAGAATTTCTGCAGCCGCCTGAACTGCAGAAGTGTTTGATGCGGCAGAGCGGGCATGAAGCACCATTGCTTGCTCTAAGGTGCGCACAATTGAGTGTGAAATTGTGCTATCGTGACGAGCGATTTTTAATGCATTGCCAAGTGAGCGAATAGCTGCGGTGGCTAGCGGCGAGGTGGTATCGAGGGCACTTTCTTGGAGCACCGAAAGCCACTCGGGGCGCACTTGCTTTTCTCGCCATGCCAGAGTACCCATAGCGGTCAGCATCGCTTGCGTGGGCGCAGATATTCGCTGCTGGATTTTGCTAGCAGCTCTGTCAGGCGCAAGCACTGCCAGCGTTTGCAAAGCGTCGGTCTGAATGTCAAGCGATGAAGACTCACAAAGCAGCTCTACAGCTGAGAGCAAAGCAGAAAATGAAGCCGACGCATGCAACTCGTCAGAGGGTGCATAGCGCAAGAGCAGGTGCAGCGTTTCTTTCTGCAAGTGGTAGTTTGGTGACCTTAGGAGCGGCAGAGCTGCCTCGTAAAGTGCTGCAGCGTCTGGCGTAGGGTAGCGACTGAGCGCACGGAGGGCATTAACAGCCACACGCCAATCTGTGTCGTGCATTGCATTCAGCAAAGCAGCTTGTGATTCAGGGGTGCGCAAAGAAGCACAAGCAGTAGCAGCAAGAGCGCGCTGGTCAGCATTTTGTGCACGAAGCGCAGCAAGAAGGACATGTTGATGCGGCGCAAGTAAGGTGCTGTCGCCAATGCGAGACAGGGCATAGAGCGCAAAGTTAAACATCGGTGAGCGTGCGGTTTCCCTGTAAAGCAAAGCAGCGGCAGCAGTAAGTTTTTCAGAAACGACTCGGCGCAGTGCTGCGCGTGCAATAGCCTCAGCAATAGCGTCTTTTAAGACCCTATCCTTCAAGTTCAAATCCAAGAGTTTTTCCATTGCGGAGCAGCTGGCAAAGTGCCCAAGTGCAATAACTAGCTCGTAGCGCACCGCACGGTTTTTTTCAGCAGCAATCAAGGCCAGCACAGTATCCTCAAAGCGGGAGGCATTAGGAGAAAGCCGAAGAGTTTGTCCCAGTGCTAATGCCGCATACTCGCGCACGCGTGCAGAGGGGGAGGAGAGTTTGCGCAAAATCGCGTCAATTGCACTATCGGATTGCACGCTAGCCAGCTCATAGAGCACAAATGCATCAAGCGCATCGGATTTGTCTAAGTGTGACAGCAGAAGACCAACTCGGCGCTGGTCAGAAGCCTCTTTGGCGGCGCGCATTTCGGCATTTTTCCAAAAAGGCTGACCCAGACTTTGTGCGGCGCAAAGCAAGAAAACAGCCCAGAGGCAGTGTCGCATCGGTCATCAGTTAGGTAGAAAACGAAAAAGCCCTGCAGAGATATGCAGGGCTGTATGAGGCAAGTTAGCTATCTTCCTTAGCAGTATTCACTCGGTTCAGAGCTTCTTTGGAGTCAGCGTTGCGACCAAGCAGCGCATAAAGTTTTGCCATTAGGCGCCAGTATTGCTTAGTATTTTCTCGCTCGGCTGCAGGGCGGAGCACTTGAAGAGCCCGCTCATAGTAGGGAGCACCGCCAGTGTATTCAGGAATTTTCACCTTCTTTTTGCCTTTATTTGCAGCCTTCACGCTATCCTCAAAAGCCTTCTTGTACTTGTCAACAAGCTGAATGTGATAGACCGCGTAGTTGTAAGCAGCGTCAGAGACCGTAGGGTCAAGCTGTAAGGCACGCTCAAGCTTAGCGATAGCCGCTTCGTACTTTCCGCTGTCCGCAAGCACCTGTGCAACATAGCGTAAGAGCGGCACCGCTGTTTTCTTAATGTCAGGCGTAGGATTTTCCAGAGCTTTGTCCAAGAGCTTCTCGGCATCACTGATACGATTGGCGCGAATGTAAGCAACCATCAAACGGTTGTAGGTATCGGGAGTGGCTTTGCCGCGCCTCACCACAATCTCTAACATCTCGACCGCCTGAGCAAATTTTTCCTGCTTTTCCAGTGCAAAGTCAATCAAGGTATAGGCATCTACATCGTCGGGGTTATACTCAATGTATTTTCTTAGCACTGGCTCAGCTTCGGCGTATTTGCCCTCTACAATGTAAGCACGTGCCAACGGCATATAGACTTGCATACTATCGGGCACGATTTCAATAGCGAGTTTGAACTTCGTAATTGCTGTGTCCATACCGGCATTTCGCTTTGCAGCATCTTTCTGCTGCACGGCCTCATTGAAGGCATTGACACCATCATTGAACACAATTGCCCACATTGTGCGAATCGTGTTCTCTGCCTGAAGCTGAAAGACAGGGGCTTGCTTCTCAGTTGACTTCATTGAAAGCACCTTGCGGTAGTTCTGCGTAGCCTTGCGGTAATCTTCTGCCCGCTTGTCATTTTGAGCCTTCTCATAATAAACATTGCCTAAAACATAGTAAGCCTCCATATTGCCCGGATTTTCCTTGATGATGCGCTCAAGCTCAGCAATTGCGCGGTCAAATTCCTTACGCTGAACCATCGTCTTGACAAAGCTTGGCACCTGCGCCCAAGCGGCATTAACAAAAAGCGCAGACAGAATGAACAAGCAAAGAAGTTTCTTCATCTCTGACAGGATTAAGTTTAAGTTGTGATAGACTGCAAAAAGCAATTCTGCATGTAGCAGCTCACATAGAGCGAAAAGTAATAGGTAATCAAGATTTTTCAAATAACGCTGATTGCGAATAGCGTGGTGGTTCGGTAGTAGTAACTCTCTACCCTGCCAACTGAGGTAGTCTCTTCTACAAAGAGAGTCAAGGTAAGAGAAAGCGTTCAAAGAGCAGTGCGACATATGCACTGCTCTCGGTGAAGTGCCAGAGAGAGGCAAGGGTAAGAGAGATTAGGGTAACGGAGAGCGCCTACGACGATGGCTGAGGATTACTTTTCTGCCGCTGTGGAGCGTGCAAATTCAGCAATCAGTTGATTGACAAGCTCACTCTTTTCCATTTGAATCATGTGACCGCACTCGGGCACCATAGCAAGCTTTGCATTCTTCATTGCGGCGGTGCCTTGCTCCATTACCTCTCGGGTGCGGCCGCCGTGCAAAAATGGGTTAGGAATAAGGTTGTCGTTTTCGCCTGCAATAACCAGCGTCGGTGTGGAGATGAGATGTAATCTATCCCACACGTAGCCATCAAGCATTGCGCCAACAGATTTCCAAACCGCATATGCAAAGCGGTCAAACTCATCTGATGAGACAAGCCGGGTACGCTCTTCCACCATCCACTCCCACTTGTCGTCCCAGTTGTAGAAGTTGGCTACGATGTTGGCACGAATGCGCTCTGGAGGGGTTTTTTTGACAAAGTCGGGTGTAACGGAATTGCGCAGCCAATTTCCTTCACCTTCTTTGAAGGCTTCAAAGCCCGCAGGGGACAGCAGCACCATTTTCTCAATAGCTTCAGGAAAAAGAAGTGCTGCGGTAAGCGAGATTTGTCCACCCATTGAGTGTCCGACCCAGACGGCTTTCTGAATGCCAAGATGTTGCAAAAGGGCGCGCACGGTTTCTGCAAAAAACTGCATAGAGTAGGGCGTCGAATACGCTTTGCCTGACTTGCCATAGCCGGGTAAATCCAGAGCAATCACCCGAAAGCCACGCTGACGCAAGTCCGCGAGGTTGTAACGCCAAAAGCCCGCATTGCTGGCAAGCCCGTGAATGAGCACAAGCGGCGTGCCATTGCCCTTCGAGTCATAGTAACTGACCAATGCACCATTCACCGTGGCTTGCTCAGTAGGAAAGGGATATGGAATGTCCTTGAACTGCATAACAGGTGCAGCGTGGTAAAGTTTGGCGCTGTGGCAACCTAAGAGCAAAAGGAAAAACAGTGTGCAAAGAATCCGAGCCATAGCGTTGAAGCAGTTTGTTATGGAAAAAGTGAATCTTGTTTTTCTTTGCCGTGCCTACTTATACTGGAAAAGAGAGCTGTGCTGAACGTTGTTCTGCTCCGCAGTCTATGCAAGACATGGCTTGCTAGAACATGAGCCAACTAAGCGTGCCAAATACGACCCAAGGGTTTGCTGGACGAGATGCCAACGCCGCTGGTCGCGTCAGAGGGCTATCATAAAAATCCCCATTAACCATATAGGCTGCACTAAGACCTATCTCAAGGAAAAGCGCAAGTGTGTATTTAAGTTCGCCGTTAATTTCTGCACCGATAAACCGCCCAACACCGCTAGGCGTTTGATTGGCAATTGCCGCTGCAGCGCCCAGTTTAAGTGTTACCTTGTTCGGCACAGGACTATTGAAGTAGTTAAGGAAAATAGCAGTCGTGCCAAAGCCCATGTTGGAGATATCGTGCACAGCAGAGTAGTAGCGATTTACCACTTGCACATCTGGAAAAAGCAGGTAAGCGCGATGCGAGCTGAAAATACCGACAGGCGAACCCCAAGTGTTGCCAGTAACTACGCCAGAGTATTGTCCATCGCGTGCATTGTCGGCATCACCAGAAGTGTAAAGTGCCTCGAGAGAAAAACGGTCGTTAGCCGTCTGTCCATACTTGTAGCTGAGCGAAAGATGGGCAGTGTAACCAAAAATGCCAATGTTGCCAGCGCTGACCCCTTGCGGCGTGAAAAGATTGAGGTTGCCAAAGTTAAACATCACGAGCGCGCTTGCCCAAAATCGGCCACCGATAAAATCGCGATTGTATGAGGTGTTCAAACCAGCCCAAAGCACATCGCCTTTGTAACGGTTTTGTCCAATTTGGAGCCGAGCGCCGCCGTTATACTCTACAAGCAGAGAATTAAAGCCTTGCCCCAAGATGGAAACACCCCCTTCGTTTTGCGCACGGTCATAAAGATACCAAAGGCTGCCACCCAGTTCCCAGAGTCCGCTGAGACGTGTTTCCATGTCTGCCATCAGAAGCACCACATCATCATCAATCTCAATAAAGTTTTCGTAGAGTTGAAAGTAGCCAACTCGTCCGATTGTAACAGGCGAGAGATTGAAGTAGCTACTGATACCAACGCCTTGCGTGCCCCAAAACATGAGGCGGTTACCACTGGTTTGGTTGGTTTGCAATGTATTGACATTGGGGTCGCGCACATTGTCAAAAATGCGCTGAATGCCAATCACAACATTCCAAAATGGGTTGATTTTAAGCTCTACATTGGCTAAGAGTGTCTGGATATTAACCGTGCCAGCATTGATAGCGCCACCGACATTATTGCCCACGCCGTAGTTGACATCGCCCCACGTTACATCAACCTTGAGCAAAGCACGAAAAATTGCTAGGCCATCCAAGAGCGCAGGACGATAGACAAAAAGAGGCACGAAGCGACCTTCACCATAAAAAGCCATTTGTGGCTTAGTCGTTGTACTGTTCGGACCAAAGAGGCGACCGATAATTTGGCCGCGCAAAAATTCATTTTCAGGGGCGATGTTGCTGCCTGTAAGGCGTGTGAAGAAAAAGCCGATGAATTGCAACTCTGGCACAGGTTTTTCAGGTGTGCCCAAACGCCGGTCGTCGTCAACAGGGTAGTTGGGCAGTTGTGCCCAAAGCGGTAGTGCCAGCGTCGAGAAAAGCGCAAAAAGCAGTATCTGATGTTTCATTGCAAGTCAAGTTAGATGTTGGCAGTGCTCAGTGCGCTGGGCAAAGTCCAACCCGAGATATAAAAGGAAAGAAGAGCAGAGTGCTAAGTAGCCTGCAGAGCTGCCCTGTCTTCCCAAAGGAACGAAGCAGCCAACTCTGCTCTCCTTCACCAGCCTCTCTCAGAGGGAAACTTTCGCAAGCATCACTGACGGATATAGACTTGCACGTTGGCTTGACCAAATGCTCCACCAGAGGTGCTACCGAAGCCTGCAGTAGCAGTCGGCGGTGTAACGCCTTGCAGAGGTGGTTGAACTTGCGCAACCTCATAGCGCATTCGATTACCAGAGACTTCATAGATGCCCTGAGCCGTGAGCGCAGTCGGTGAGGTTTGGTTTGCCGTGATGTTGCGAATATTGGCATTTGCACCAGTGGCACCGCCCGGCGTGGTAACATAGGTGCCGCGCAAAGTCAGTTCCACACCAGCTGAATCACGCTGCACGACCGTGTAAGAGCCATCGCGGTTGAAAGTCGCTTGAATGCGGCGAATACGCAGAGGCGGGTTAAAGAGAATCGGGGCTACATTCGTGCCTTCTGAGACCCATGTGCCAATAATTGGGTCTTGACTGGCACTGTCGTCGCTCGAAGTGGTGGTGCCTCGGCAGGCAGCAACCAGCAGTAGGGCAACCAGCAGATAAGAAGTGGAACGACGAAACATATCAACCTCCATTCGTTTAAGTTTGTTGAAATTGCGGCAAAAGTTGCCGTAAGAGAACTCAAAGGCTTAAAAGGGCCTTGCGATTAATTTTGCCGATGTCATTTTTAGGCAGACTGCTAAGAAAGACCACATACTTTGGCACTTTGTATTTTGCCAAGTTCGCCTTGCAAAACTCAAGAAGTTCTGCTTCCGTGAGCGAGGCATTTGGCTTGAGGACAACAAAGGCTTTCCCAACCTCACCCCACTTTTCATCAGGCACGCCAATCACGGCTGCTTCTGCGACGCACGGATGTGAGTGCAAAAGCCGCTCTACTTCGGCAGGGTAGACATTTTCGCCGCCAGAGATATACATATTCTTCTTGCGGTCAACGACATAGAAAAAGCCTTCTTCATCTTGTCGTGCCAAATCGCCTGAATAAAGCCATCCATCTTTGAGAGCCTTAGCCGTCTCCGCTGGATTACGCCAGTAGCCAGGCGTAACCACATCGCCACTAAAGATGAGTTCGCCGACACTGCCTTGTGGCACATCATTCCCCTCGTCATCGACCAAGCGAACTTTCACATAAAAATTAGGCACGCCAATTGAGCCAATTTTGCGCACGCTATCATCTTGATGCAGCGAAAAAAGGTTGGGTCCGACCTCTGTCATGCCAAAGCCTTGACGAATGGGAATGCCACGGCGCTGCCAAAGCTCAATGACTGAAATCGGAAGCGCTTCGCCACCCACGATAAAAAAGCGCATGGCGCTTAAATCGGCAGTGTGAAAGAGCGGTGAGGCAGCAAGCATTTTGAGAATGGTAGGCACAGCCAAAAAAATTGTGGCACGCTCTTCGGATAGTGCTTGAAGCACAGCATCAGCCTCAAACTTCTTCATCAAGCAACTGTAAGCAGCTCGGTGAAGAAATGGGGTCGAGAGCGCATTAAGGCCACCTGTGTGAAAAAGTGGTAGACAGCACACCGTGCGGTCGTTAGAAGTAAGGTCAAGCCGTATAGTGGTATTGATGCTATTCCAGAAAAGCATTTTATGTGTGTAGAGCACCCCCTTAGGAAGACCAGTCGTGCCGCTGGTGTAGAGAATAAAAATTGGGTCGTTTTCGTCAAGGTGGGCGTGAGCTGAAAATCGCTCGACTTCATCGCGAAATGGGTAACAGAAGGCTTGAAGTTCTGCAAACGACCAGCGGTGCGGAATTGCTTGAAAAGATTGAGATTGCTCAGCGATAGAGTGATACTTTTCCTCAACAGCGATAAACTTTGGCGTGCAGTCTCGCAGCACGCCGTCAATTTCACGGGCAGCCAAGCGAAAGTTGAGCGGCACGAAAATTAGACCCGTCTTCTGTGCAACGAAAAAGAGCACAAAGTGCTCGAGCGAATTTTCTGCGTAAAGCGCAATGCGGTCTCCACGCTCTAAGCCAAACTCACGCAGGAAAAGCCGAGCCAATCGGTTCGAAAGATGGTCAAGCTGCCGAAAAGTAAGTGTGCGGCCTGTTTCATATTCTTTCAGCGCAATTTTGTCAGGCGCATAGAGACAAAGTTTTTCCAGCCAGTTCAGTTGAATCATCGTTCAAGAGCAGTTTGTGCATTAAGTCTCTGAGAAGCCAGCCAAAGTGCAGCAGCAGAAATCGCAAGTGAAAGCGGGCAAAGCAGCAAGGCAAATTGGAGTGCACGAGCTGTGCCGTGTGAAATAAGCGCGTCGCTGATTGCCCCAACAATAGGTGGTGCGATTCCGTAGCCAATGATATTCACCACGAAGAAATAAACTGCTACGCCAATGCCACGCAGCGAAACGCCGACAATTTCGTGCACGTCGGCAGCTGCTGGGCCCAGCCATGCCAGTGAAGTGCTCATCAGAGCAAAGTAAAGCACTTGCGCAAACGAGAGTTGCTCCGTGAAAAGAAAAAGCAGCCAAAGCACAACCGATACCAAGGCCACGCCTGACATCAAAAGCAATCGGCCGCCACGCTGACGCCGGCGCAAAGCGTCGGCAGCTGCGCCGCCTAAAATAGTGCCGCCTAAGCCACCAATGATGACAAACATGGCAACCATAAACCCAACATCGGTCTTTGCCATGCCAAAGGCGGCGACGAAGTAAGTCGGTAGCCAAATCGTAAGACTGTTGGCAGCAATTGCAAGGCAAGCATAGCCGATGTGATGAAGCCAAAGCGTGGGAAGTTTGAAGACGGCTCGCCAGTCGCTGCGGGTAGGGGTGCCAAGAGTTTCGGTTACGCCACGCGGGGGCTCACGGAGAAGCAGCACAAGCAGCGCAATCGGCAAGCCCGCAAAGCCGATGATGTAGAATGCCCAACGCCAGCCAAGTGCTGCGTCAATTGCAGTGCCTGCGAAGAAAGATAGCGCAGTGCCTCCCGCAATCGCAGATGAATAAATTGCTTGCACTGTAGCACGCATTTTGGGTGGGAAGTAATCACTGAGCAGCGAAAGCGCGGCAGGGCCTAAGGTGGCCTCACCGACTCCGACCATCACGCGACAGAGAAAAAGTTGCCAGAAGTTTTGCGCAAAGCCTGAAACCCCTGAAAAGAAACTCCACACGGCAAGCCCAGCAGCAATGAGTTTGGTGCGAGAGAGACTATCGGCAAGTTTTCCAAAGGGCAAGCCTAAGGCAGTGTAGAAGAGCACAAACGCGGTGGTGCCTAAAAGTGCAGTCTCAAAGTTGGAGAGTGAAAACTCCTTTTTAACCGAAGCAAAAAGGCTTACCAGCAAGATTCGGTCGGCAAAGTTCAAGACATACACCACGAAGAGCAAGAAAAGCGCATACCATGCATAAAGCGTTACTTTCTGTTCAGTCATCGTTGCTGCGGTGGCCTGCGTCATCATAGCTGGGTCTGTTAAGGTTTGAAAAGCCTTAGTAGCGAAAAGCAGCACTTGCAAAAGCTAAACCACCACCAGAGCCGATGAAGAAAACAAGGTCGCCACGATGCACCTTGCCTTGCTCAATTGCATCGTGGAATGCCATCGGAATGCAAGCTGAGCCAGTGTAGCCGTATCGATCCATAATGGTGTGTGCCTTATGGCGCGGCACGCCGAGATTGTCCAGTGTTTGCCAGATGCTATTGATGTTGATTTGCGTAAAGAAATACTGTGCCACGTCGTTTGGCTCAATACCAAGCCGCGCACAAAGTGAGCGCGCCATTCTTGTCCACATGTCCGCATTGAGTTCTTTCGGAAACTTGCGCACAAACTTCAAAAGGTGGTCTTTTTGAGATAGGGCGCGTTCCGTGATAGGTTGATGCGTACCACCTGCATAGATGCCCATCCAGTCGTGATACTGCCCTTCGGTGAGAAGCTCGCTGGCAAGAAAGCCTCGTGAAGAATTTTTCTCGGCTTGGAGCAGCACTGCGCCCGCCCCATCAGCAAAAAGTGTAACTGTTTTCTTGTCATGCAAGTCCAAATACTTGCTCATCGCATATGCGCCAATAACAAGAACGTTCTCATAGTGCTCATCAGCGCGAATGTATTTAGCCGCGATGTCCAGCGCGGTAACAAAGCCTGCACAGGCGGTATTGACATCGAAAGTGCCAGCATGTTTAGCACCCAAGCGGTATTGGACAACCGACGCCGTTGAGGGGGAGATATACTCAGGTGTATCCGTTGCAATGATGATTAAATCAAGGTCTTCAGCAGGAAGCGAGGCACGTGCTAAGGCTTGCTTGGCAGCATGTTCACAAAGGTCAGCGGTAGATTCATTTGCTGAGCACCAATGTCGCTCCCGAATCGTGAGGTTCTGAACCAGCCAAGTGTCGACATCTTCGCCAAGCAGTTCATTGAAGTAGGAATTAGGCAAGACGCGTTCTGGCGCATAGAAGCCCGAAGAAGCAATAACCGCATTTGTCATAGTAACTGGCTAAGTTTTGCCCTGCTACGTGCGCAGCGAGCAGGTGTTATGAGATATATCCCCCATCGACACTGAGAACCGTGCCTGTGATGAACGCAGCTTCATCAGAGGCAAGGAACAGGTAGGCGTTAGCAATGTCTTCAGGTTTGCCTAATCGACCGAGTGGTGTGCGTTCCTTGACGCTGCTGAGCACCTTTTCAGGCACAGTTTGAATCATCTCCGTTTCAATAAAGCCGGGCGCAACCGCATTAACCGTAATGCCTTTTTTTCCAAGCTCGCGCGCCCAGACTTTCGTCATTCCAATCACGCCAGCTTTGCTGGCGACATAGTTTGTCTGTCCAAAATTCCCATATAGCCCGACAACCGAAGTCGCATTGATGATGCGCCCATAACCTTTTTCAACCATGAATGGAGCAACGGCTTTGACACAGTTAAAGACACCCGTGAGATTGACATCAATCACCTGTTGCCATTGCTCAGATGTCATCTTGAGCAGCGTCGCATCGCGCGTGATGCCTGCATTGTTAATGAGAATATCAATGCGTCCGAATTGCTCAACGGTGCGTTTGGCTGCCGTTTCCACAGAGGGAAAGTAAGCGACATTAACCTCCAGAAAGGTGGCGGAAAGACTTCGAGCAGCAAGGTCAGAAAGAGTAGCCTGACCTTTTTCAGGGTTAATATCCCAGAGAACAACTGTGGCGCCTTCGCAGGCAAATTTTTCGGCTGTAGCTTTGCCGATGCCCTGTGCGCCGCCTGTAATCACGGCAACTTTCTGCTCCAGTCGCCTCATAGTTAATCGGAAAAACGGTTGTGATGTCTTGCGACCGTGTTTTGTGCGTTTGGAAAATAGAAAACGCTATGGAGAAAAAAAATTACTACGAAGATTTTTTTCGCTTGCGAGCTGGGGCTTTGTCACTGGCAAGAGAAGTGTCAGTAAGTTCCGCTGTGCCATTTCCTACGCGTGGATTCGGCAAAAGAAGACTGTCGCCAAGAATATGTTGAGCTTGCACCTTTGCCCATTCGTTCAAAAAGGCTTGATGATGCTTCGACATCAGTGTAAAGAATTCTTCCATTTCAGCAAGGCGCTGACGCAATCGATCCAGTTCAGGGTCTTTGACGTGATGTGCTTCAGCACGCAGAAATTTAGCAATGCGAATGTTGTTTTGAATCATCTCGTAGTGGTTACGAAATGCGTTTTCAAAGACATTGGGCTGCAGCTCATAGTAGTCTTGTCGAGAACGAGGCGTCCAGACTTTGCGCACAAGGTTGCGCTCCACGAGTCGGCGCATAATCTGGCTAATCGGTCCTTTGCTGCGCCCAAGCTGCTTGCAGATGTCTGCCAGTGAAACAGGCTCAGGTGCAGTAAGCAACAGGCCAATAATATGCCCCATCATCTTATTGAGTCCAAAAGCATAGTAAGCGTCGCCGTATTCTCGCACTACATCACGGCGAACTTTTTCCGCATCACTTTTCGCTGATGTGGATTTACGGGAACGCATCTTACTTTGCACCGTTGAACCTGAGTCGCAAGACTCCGATGATTGTCCAAATGGTGTTGCTTTCTTCATACTGGCAAGATTGAAAAAATCCGACAAAAAATAACAAGGAAAATTGCATCTCAGTATGATGAAAATCTGGTTGGCTGGTTTGTCGCTGGCAGCGGCATCGCTGGGATTGGGTCAGTCTGAGCCGCCCAAGTGTGAGCTGCGCGCAGCATGGATTGCGACAGTCGACAACATTGATTTTCCATCGAAGAAAGGGCTACCAGCAGACTCGCAGCGAGCAGAATTTCAAGCCATGTTGGACTCGCTGAAAGCGCTTGGAATGAACGCAGTGATTGTGCAAGTACGCCCTGCCGCTGATGCATTCTATCCGAGCGAAAAAGAGCCTTGGTCGGAGTGGCTGACAGGCGTGCAAGGCAAAGCACCTGAGCCTTACTACGACCCTTTGGCATTTATGATTGAGGCAGCGCACAAACGCAATCTGGAGTTTCACGCTTGGCTCAATCCCTACCGTGCTGTCTTCGACATTGATTCATCAAGCATTGCGCCTGACCACATCACGCGCCGAAAGCCAGAGTGGTTTTTCCAATACGGCAAAAAGACATACTTCAATCCCGGGCTGCCCGAAGTGCGCGAGTATATCGTAGGGATTGTCGCCGACCTTGCCCTGCGCTACGACATTGACGCTGTGCATTTCGATGATTACTTCTACCCCTATCACATTCCGGACCAGCCTTTCCAAGCCGATACGGCAACTTTCCGCACCTACTCTAATGGCTTTGCTTCAATTGACAACTGGCGGCGGCATAATGTGGATTTGCTCATTGAAGCAGTGCATCTGAAACTAAAAGCCATCAAACCAAAGGTCAAATTTGGCATCAGTCCCTTTGCGGTTTGGCGCAATCGCAAAGATGACAAGAAAGGCTCTGACACAGAAGCGGGACAACCAACGTACGACTATCTCTACGCTGATGTGCGCAAGTGGCTGCAGAAGGGCTGGATTGATTATGTAGCGCCACAACTCTACTTCGCAATCGGTTTCAAGAAAGTACGCTATGACGTAGTGCTGAAGTGGTGGAGCCAAAACTGCTTTGGCCGGCATCTCTACATTGGGCAAGGTGCATACCGCATCGGACGCGATTCGCTCTGGAAAAATCCCTCTGAAATGCCGAATCAGCTGCGGCTAAATCGGAAAAATCCCATCGTAAAGGGTAGCATTTATTTCAGTGCAAAATCGCTGCTCAGAAATCCATTAGGTATTGCCGATACCTTAAAGCGTAGTTTCTATGCGACGCCTGCTTGTGTGCCACCCATGCGCTGGAAAGATGCCGTGCCGCCCAATCCGCCAAGAAATCTGGTGGTAACGAAAGCCGACACGACCTTTATGCTCTCGTGGGAAAAACCAAAGCCTGCACGCGATGGCGATACAGCCACATACTTTGCAGTCTATCGCTTCAGCGAAAAGGAAAAAGTAAAGCTCAGTGACCCGCGCCGCATTGTGGCTCTCCTTCGTGATACGGTCTGGCATAGCACGGCTCAAAAGAGCGGTGTCTATGCAGTAACTGCCTTTGACCGTTTGCACAATGAAAGCAAACCAGCAGTGCTGCTTCTTAAATAAAGCGCCTAGCCTTACCGACTTTTAGCAGTGTGAGAGCAAAGCAAGTAGCGAAGGGGGTTAGTCCATAGGCAAATGCAGAAAGCGGTCAGTAGCTTTCACAAGCTCACTGCGAATACCGGGCTCGCTGGCTGCATGACCTGCGGCCGGCACAAAAATCAGCTCAGACTTTGGGAGTGCTTGGTGCAGTTCCCACGCTGAAATAGGTGGGCAAATCACATCATAGCGGCCTTGCACAATCACAACAGGCAAGTGCTTGATGCGGGTTGCACGGCGCAAAAGTTCATCATCACGCTTAAAAAAGCCTTTGTGGACGAAATAGTGGCATTCAATTCGAGCAAAAGCAAGCGCAAACTGGTCTTCAGAAAAACGAGCGACTTGCTCTGGGTTCGTTTGCAGCTTGCTCAGTTTGCCTTCCCACAGACTCCAAGCTTTGGCAGCAGCAAGGCGCACGCGCGCATTAGGGCTGGTTAGACGCTTGTAGTAAGCAGCCACCATATCGTGCCGCTCTTTGGGCGGAATCGGGGCGAGGTAGTCTTGCCACGCATCGGGGAAAAACCAGTTCGCACCTTCTTGGTAAAACCAGCGAATTTCTTTTTCACGCAAAAGAAAAATGCCACGCAGAATCAGTCCTGTGCAGCGAGAAGGATGCGATTCCGAATACGCTAAGGCTAATGTGCTGCCCCAACTGCCCCCAAATACAACCCATCGCTCAATACCTAAATGCTCACGCAATCGCTCAATATCTGAGACCAAGTCCCAAGTTGTGTTTTCACGGAGTTCAGCAAAGGGCGTGCTGCGCCCGCAACCACGTTGGTCGAAGAGCACTACACGCCATTTCTTTGGATTGAAATACTGACGATGTTGCGGTTCAATGCCACCACCTGGCCCACCATGCAAAAACACCACAGGCTTGCCTTTCGGATTGCCCACCTCTTCGTAGTAAATCGTGTGCAGGTCCGAGACTTTCAAAAATCCCGTGCGATACGGCTCAATCGGTGGATACAGCTCACGCAGCGCTGGTTGAGCCAATGCACTACTTGCCTTTCTTGCTGCTTTTGCCACGAGTGGTCTTCGAGGTTGAAGTTGACGAAGCCGATTTTGACGATGTGGACTTTGCAGAAGTGGCTTTCGGTGAAGCCGTTTTTGCTGATGGAGCACGAGAGGCTTTCTTGGGAGCAGCTTTGATAGCCTCAGTAGCTTTTGTGGCTGAAGCCTTTGCAGGTGAAGCTTTTGCAGACTTTGCGGAAGCGGCTTTCGTGCTGTCGGAAGTAGAGACAGCCTTCTTTGCAACTGTTGCCGCACGCTCACTGACGCTCGGCTTGGCAGAACTTGGCACAGTAGGCGACTGAGCTTTGGCTGAACTGACTTTGCGACTGCGACTTACAATTGGCTGAGCTAGTGAAGGCGCTGTTTGAACCACTGTACGTGAAAGCAAGGCGGCTTGGTCAGCTTCTGCCTTTTCAGCAAGTTTTTCAGCTGCAGACTTGCTTTTCACAACTGTGGGCGCAGCAGGTTGTTCGGGCGCGGGTGCAACGGTAGAAGGCATGGACCTTGCTACCCCATCGCCAGCGGCTTCTTGCGGAGCAGAGGCTGGGCGTGAAGCACGAGTGGAGCGCTTCTTTCCCTTCGTCTCTGAGAGAGTTGCGCTCAGCTCTGAAGTGATGGGGCTTTCTTCGGCGGCAGAGACCTTCTTGGCACGCGTGCGTTTAGATGAGCTTGGGGCAGCAGCCGACGCAGCGACTTTCTTTCGTGTGCGAGCGGTTTGTGCAGGCGTCGGTGTAGGTGATTCTGTCTCGGCAATAGGTGCCTCAACGCTTTCAAGAATTTCAATCGAGAGGGTTTTCAGAAATTCTCGCAAGCGGTAGCCACACTGTTCGGCATCTATGGCAAGCTGCTGCAGCACGCCGTAACGCGCGCCAAATTTTTCACGCAGGGCAGGCGTGAGCTGGATGTCTGCTTCTGCCAAGTCTTCCACAGCAGAAACGAGGTAAAATGCATTAGCTAGCACCAGAAATCGCTCACGGTTGAAATACTCTACGCCCTGAAATTCATTCACGCCAAGAAAATGGTCAGCGGTGCGACTCTCTATCAAACCCTTGAGCGTCAGCCGTAGGTCACGCGTCTCGCCTGTATAGCGCTCGCGTTCGACCAGCAGGCGAATCAGCTCGGCTTCGGTGCGCGCACGTGCTTCATCTTGTTCCTGCTGGGTAAGCGACTGCACGATAAATTTTTCCAGCCGCCAATCTTGCACTACATTAAGGTGAATGTCGACGGCAGTCTGCCGCACGGCGTCCAAGTGCTGCACAAAGAGCCAGATGAGCATGGCGCGCCACGCTGAGTCAGGGCGGTGGTCTGCTGGCAAAAGCTCACGAAAGACAGTTGTCCATTCATCCGCAAGCGTAGATTCTAAGTGTGCCAGCGTCATGAGGGCGATGTAGCGCTTTGCGCTTTGCTCAACGAAACGTGTCTCACCCCCGATATGGTTTTCAACCGCATCTTTTGCTAGTAAAATCGCATTAAGCTTTTCCTTGAAGAGCGCAACCGATTGGTGATGAATTTTGCCGTATAACCACCCTTGCATCAGCTCTCGCAGCACTTCAGGCTCAATTGCGCTGGCAAACGCTTGATGCACAGGACGGAGGCTAAGGTGCATGACTTCATCTTCAATGGAGGGCACACCTTGACCATTAAGCAGGCGCGCAAGTTCATCATAGGGTTTCAGCCGCGTAGGAATCACTTCACGGAAGTCTAAGAAGACAGCATACTTGTAAGCATGCAGCTCAAAATACATTCCTTTTTCGGCCAGCTCTGTATTGGCACGAATGAACTCCAAGCCTGAAATGAAGTCTCGAAAAATCGTATAGGCTTTTGGATTGGGTGAGATGCCTAAGCCCTCTGCCAGCGTGCGCTGCACGAGGCGACCATTTTCCAAGAACGCAACAGAGGTGCGAATCCAGCCACGTGTGGTGGCAAACTTATTGTGGTAAATCACCAACGCGCGTTCTTCACCGTAACGATTGCTAAATGCAAAGACATTTTCATCAACCTTACCCTCTGGTGTAAAAAAGTCGTAGAGGTAAAAGTTATCGACTTCGGCAAAAAGGTAACGGCGTTTTAGCAGTGGAAAAATCTCACGCTCGTGTCGAGCAATGAGATATTCATCAGGCGTTTCGTTGTAGTAAGCGCGGGCGTATTCCATTCCATATCGCTCCGAGAAACCTTCAATTTGTCCGTGCGCAAACATCGGTAGCCCGGGCATCGTAACCATCATCACACAGACGCCGAAGTACTTATCATCTTTGCCAAATTGCTGCACAGCGGTCTCTTCATCTGGATTGCTCATAAAGTTGACGTAGCGCTTCAAGATGCGGGCGTCGTACTCCAGCGTATTTTTGATTAGCGTGCGGTACTTGTCATTTTCTTCTTTTTTGAACATATGCATAAACGCGCTGTTATAGACGCGATGCATACCCAAAGTGCGCACGAAGTAACCTTCCAGCAGCCAGAAGGCCTCAGCCAAGAGAAGCGTGTCAGGCACTTCGGCTTGAACGCGGTCTACAACTTCACGCCAAAATTCCACAGGCATCAGGGCATCGAACTGCTCTTTGGTCATTGCAAAAGCAGCACGAGAGGGAATTGCGCCACCCTTGCCCGGTTCAGGAAACCACAAGCGCTGAATATGCTGCTTGGCTAAGACCATTGCTGCATCAAAGCGAATAATCGGAAAGAGCCGTGCCACATGCAAAATCGTTTGAATGACGGCTTCGCGAACTTCGGACTTGAGGAAGTTAAGCTGGGCGGTATCGTTCCACGGCATATTAGTGCCATCATTGCCGTGATAGATGTATCGGACATCGCCTGTCCATCGATCCAAGCGAGCGAAGACAACGGCTGCATCGGTTTTGCGCCAGTAGCCATCTTCAATAAAAATGCCTACGCGTTCATCACTGGAAAGATCGGGACCGTAGAAGGTGTAGTTCGGGAACGGTGGATAGTCAATGGAAATAAACCAATCGGGGTGCTGAATCACCCAGCGGGAGTCAATGCCCGTGTGATTGGGCACCATATCGCTAGCAAGGCGAATGCCGTAGCGACGTGCACGCTCACGCAAGTTGAGCAGTGCTTCTGTGCCGCCTAACTCGCGAGCAATTTCGTAGTCGTAAATCGAGTAGGCTGAGGCAATTGCGTCCGTATTGCCGTTCAGGTGCTTGATACGCTTTGAGGCAACGCTGCGCTCCCACACACCAATCAGCCAGAGACCTGTAAACCCGCGCCGTGAAAGCGTAGCCAGCTCTTCATCAGGAATTTGGTCCAGGCGCGTAATCGGACGCTGGTATTTCTTCGAGAGCTGGTCAAGCCAAACGTAGGTGTTTTTTGCAATGAGCACCAGACGCGGCATCCAATTAAGGTCAGGGCTGAATCCCTCAGGTGCTTCTTCTTGGGCAGAGTAAGTTGGGACGGGTGGAGTTTCTTTTTCACCCCAGCCGAAGAATGGCACTGGACGAACATCAGCAGGCACTTTCGCTTTATCGGCAGCTGCTTCTTCCAGCATCTTGAAATATTTGCCCTCTTCCTTGATGACATCAATAGCGAAAAGCAGTTTCTGCAGAAAAGGTGAGCCAGCCAGAAGACTTTCCCACTTGGTCAAAATGTAGGTGAGCTGACCCATAAGTGAGTTTGGCGAGGCGGCAATCGGCGCAAAAAGCAGCTTGAAGAGAGATTGGTTTTCAGGGCCAAAGCGTGGCTGAGTTTCAAAGAAGTTATCGACTTGCGTAATCGCGCTGCTATAAATCGTCTCAGCGCGCAGCGTTGTGTCATCAATTAGCTCGTGAATGGGCTTAAAGGCAGGGTTTTCATTTTCAATGTAAAGCAGCATCATTTCTTCAAGTACGATGCTGCGATTTGGAGTTTGGGCGCTGTAGCCCTGTAGGTATTGCTCAACGCTTTCTTCATTGCGATAGACACGCTGGGCAGGAAAGTCGTAACCAAATCGCAGAAGAAAATTTTGCAGATCACTGCTGCCAAGCGTGATTTTGAGATAATTATCGCATTTCTGGAAGGCTTGCGGGTTGCGGTCGCGCTCATAGATGCGCACAACAAAGTGATAAATCTCGTGAATCAGTCCCATTGCATACAGGTCAGAGGCTCGAACAAGGTCGCTTTCAGGACGAGCAGCCGCGCGCCGTACCTCATTGATGCGCTCCGTGAAAGCTTGCACAGCGCGATAGTTCTCAAAAAGCACATCGCCGCGCAGGGTAAAGAACGTGTCGCTGAATTGATAGGTATCACGGGCTTTTCTGGAAAGGTGAAATTCGTAGACTGCCATACTGATGTCAGTTTTATGCCTTCAAATGAAACACAAAGATAAAAAAATAGCTGAATGCAGATGTGGCTAAAATGGGTTAAAGCCGCTTGAAGGGCACCTACGCCGTAAACCTCTGCACGCCTAACCTAAGCTGCCAGCGGAAGGAGACAGGAGAGGTTAAAACTTCCAAACACTCAGAAACTAAAAAAGGGTGGAAAACCACCCATGAATAACTGGGACAGATTGAACTGAAGAATCAGAAAGAAGAAACTTTGCTTGAAGTGGGCGGAAATGCTAGTAGAGCCAAACACACTACAAAGCAGCTTGATGTGCAGAAAATCAGCGACGCGTTTTGTATATGGTCTCACCCCACTTTTCTAAGAAATCAGGACGGTCGACCTCTTTCAGAGCTGCTAATGGAATATCAATCGTGCTTTTGTCCATAAACCGCACGCGAAAGCCCCCAGCATCTTCAATGGATTCAAGCACACGGTCGTAGAATGCTTCGCCCTTGTAGGCATCGAGGTGAAAGGCCATTTCGTAGCGTCCAAGCGGATACTTCGTCTTGAGCTTTCGGACAGCCTCGAGAATGCGAGCTTCAATGCTTCCAGGAAACATACTCGTTCCAAATTTATGGTTTTGGGTAGGCAAGTGCGCAAATATAAGGAAAGTTGGCTAATTCAAGTGAGGGAGCAGGGGTTAGGCGCAAATTACTTCGCCAATAAGCCAAGCTGATTCACCACTGGCTTGAAAGTGTCGAAGCAAACGCTCAGCTTCGCTGGGTGAAGCAATAAGAACAAGACCCACGCCCAAATTAAAGGTGCGGCGCATATCATCGTCAGGCACATTCCCTTCTCGCTGAATGAGTTGAAAGATGGTGGGAATTGTCCAAGCCTGCCAATCAATATGAAGAGCCAGACCCTTTGGAATCACACGCATGGTGTTGCTCACAAGACCGCCACCTGTAATGTGCGCTAAACCCTTAATGGTGTATTGAGAAAGCAGAGGATAAATGACAGGGTAATACGATCGATGAATGCGTAAGAGGGCCTCACCAATTGTGCAGCCTAATGCATCTACGTATTCGTGCAAGCGGTGCTCAAAGATTTTCCGTGCAAGCGAATAGCCGTTGGTGTGCAAGCCTGTAGAAGCTAAGGCAATCAGCACATCACCAGCAACAATCGATTCACCTGTGATAAGGTGCTCTTTTTCAGCAATACCGACAATCGTGCCAGCAAGGTCAAAATCGCCTTCAGCATACAACCCGGGCATTTCGGCCGTCTCGCCGCCAATGAGGGCACAATCATTCTCCTTGCAAGCTTGAGCAATGCCCGAAATAACCGATACGGCGTCGTCAGGGTGCAACTTGCCAGTAGCGTAGTAGTCCAGAAAGTAGAGAGGTTTTGCGCCACAGACCAGAATGTCATTGACACAGTGATTGACAAGGCACTGACCGACGGTATCGAACTTGCGCAAGGCAGCGGCGACTTTAAGCTTGGTGCCGACGCCATCGACGCTGGAAACCAGCACAGGACGCCGAAAGTTAGAGAGATCCAGCTCAAAGAAGCCACCAAACGCACCAATCTCCCCTAAGACACCTTTGGTGAAAGTTGATTTAGCCAGCGGCTTGATGCGGCGCACCACTTCATCGCCAGCGTCAATATCCACTCCTGCTGACTTGTAGTTCATCAGAGAAAAATGCTAAGCGGCTAAGCGAAAATAGCGTTTTCTTTCACTTCGGAGAAAAACTCACGGTGCAAGGCACGCACAGCAGCCGGCGCATCTTGTTCAGCCACCACGAAGCCAATATTAATCTCCGATGCGCCTTGCGAAATCATCTTGATGTTAATGCCAGCCTCAGCCAATGTTGAGAAAATGCGCCCAGCAACACCTGGTGCAGCGCGTAGATTGTCACCCACCACGCAGATAATAGCCACATCACGCTCAACCTCTACCTCAGCAATAGTTTCCAGCTCCTTGATAATCCGTTCAAGGTTGGTGGTGTCGCCAATCGTGAGCGAGATGGACACTTCGCTGGTAGAAATCATATCAATTGGCGTTTGCGCATCGGCAAACACACGTGCGACTTTGTAAAGAAAGCCGTAAGTGTCTAGCATCTGAGTGGAGGTCAAGTTAATGATGACTTGACCTGTTTTATGCGCAATAGATTTCACCATGCCGTCAAACGATTGGATAGATTGCGTGATGAGTGTGCCCTCTATGTGTGGGCGTTTAGAGTTCAAGACATAAACTGGAATGTTCTTCTGCACCGCAGGGCGAATGGTTGAGGGGTGCAAGACTTTTGCGCCAAAGTAGGCTAATTCAGCCGCTTCACGGAAAGTCATGACTTTAAGTCGCTTGGCGTTTGGCACAAGTCGCGGGTCGCAGGTCATCACGCCATCCACATCTGTCCAGATTTGAATGCTCTCTGCATCAAGTGCAGCGCCGAAAATAGAAGCAGAGTAGTCTGAACCGCCGCGCCCAAGCGTGGTAGTCTGTCCTACCAGCGTTGCACCAATGTAGCCTTGTGTAACCACGACCTTGCCTGCTTGCAGCAGCGGCAAGACTTTTGTTTGTGCGCGAGCACGCACCTCATCGTCAAGAGGCTGTGCTTTTCCAAAATGGTCATCGGTGATGAGCACCTCGCGCGCATCCAGCCAAGCCGCAGGCAAGCCTGCTTCCTGCATAGCTTGCGCCAAGATGAGCGAAGAGAAAAGTTCGCCGTTTGCGGCAATACTGTCCATCAGGCGTGGCGTAAGCTCACCAATCACCGTGAGCGCTCTAATGATGCTGGACAGCTCCTCGAAAAGCTCTGAAAGCTGAGCTTGCAGCAATGCAGTGTCGCCTGAAAGTAAATCCGCAATCACCTGCTGGTGATGTGCTTTGATGGCTTTAAGTGCTTCACGGCTCTCGGTCTTCTTGCCAGAAGCGGCAAGCTGCCCTAGCGCAAAAAGCTGGTTGGTAATGCCAGCGCAAGCACTGGTTACCACCAGTGGTGCAGCTTTGCCTGATTGCTGCGAAAGCAGGTGCTCGCGCCGAACAATCTCAACAACATTGCGCATCGCAGCGGCATTTTCAACCGAAGTGCCGCCAAATTTCATCACGACCATTTTGAACACCCAGTGATAAGCTCTGCAAAAAAAATTTAGCCGCAAAGGTAATCAAAACTTGCGATTTTTATGCATCGCAGGGCAGCGCTGTTACGAAATTCTGTAGCAGAGGTTGCATTGCTACACGGTGCTACTTTCCATCACCTAACAGCACAATCTTTTCACGGTGGTGCAGAACGGCTTTGGTAGCATTGCGCGTGTCAATAATGCGCTTGGATTCACGCACAATCATCTCGTAATCAAATGCGCTGTGGTCTGTTGTGATAATGACGATGTCCGCTGCATTAAGCGTTTCCTTCGTGAGAGGCGAGGCGTGCATTTCAATCACTGTGCCGTTTGTTGTATGTTCTCTGAAATGTGGCACGTGTGGATCGCAGTAGGAAATATGCTGAGCGCCTTCCTGCATAAGAAGTTCAATCACCTTGATAGCAGGAGAGTGGCGAATGTCATCTACGTTTTTCTTGAAAGCCACGCCTAAGAAAAGGTAGTGCGCATGCTCAATGGTTACAGGCATACGAGCAACTTCTTTCATAATCATATCGCGCACATAAAACGGCATACTCTCGTTGGTCTCGGCGGCAAGGGTGATAAACTTGGTCTGGAAATCGTAGGCACGTGCTTGCCAAGCAAGGTAGTAGGGGTCAATCAGGATGCAGTGCCCACCAATACCAGGACCTGGATAGAACGGCATAAAGCCGAAGGGTTTGGTGGAAGCAGCTTCAACCACCTCCCAGATATTGATGCCGCCCATTCGGTCACAGAGCATCGCCATTTCATTGACAAGCGCAATGTTGACGCTGCGAAAAATGTTCTCGAGCAATTTTTCCATTTCAGCCACACGGGGCGAAGAGACAATATGCACGCTGGCGACGATTTGCCTATTTGCCAGTGCAGCTAGTTCCGTGCAACGAGGCGTAACGCCCCCAACAACAATAGGTGTATTGCTGGTATTCCACTTCGGATTGCCTGGGTCAATGCGCTCAGGTGAAAAGGCTAAATAGAAGTCCTCACCCACTTTCATTCCAGTACGCGCCAGAATCGGAAGCACATAGCCCTCAGTGGTATTCGGGAAAGTAGTGGATTTGAGGATAATGAGCTGCTCTTTGCGTAGGTGCTGAGCGATGGATTCCGAAGCGGAGAGAATGTAGGAAATGTCAGGCTCTTTGTTAGCCGTAAAAGGCGTGGGCACGCAGATGTAAATCACATCGCACTCACGAACACAGGTGTAACTATCAGTTGCTTTAAGCCCGTTTCGTCTGGCTTCGGCAAATTCCTCAGCTTTAATGTCTTGGATGTAGTTTTTATCTGAATTGATGGCACCGACTTTGCGCTTATCCAAGTCGATGCCAATGGTGCGAAAGCCTTTGCGAGCAAATTCAACGGCAAGGGGCAGACCGACATACCCCAAGCCAACAACGCCGATGACAGCGGATTTATTCTCGAGTTTTTCTTTGAGTGACATTGGTGCTGGTTCAATAAAGCGCAAAGATAGAAGATTCAGCGGAATTGTGAAGGCGCAGAGCACATGTTGTGTGATACGCTGCAGCGCCTCTCAACTGAGAAGAGCACGCTGACTTTTTGTAGTCGGCAATTTTATCTGTATCTTCCCGCTTGTTTCTCGGAATGGTGATAGCCGCCAGAGACCTCAAGAAAACTTACGACCGCGTCCCCGTCTTTGAGCATCTTTCGTTTGAAATATGTTCTGGTGAGACGCTCGGTATTCAGGGACCAAACGGAAGCGGAAAGTCAACTTTGATGAAGTTGATTGCTGGCGTAGCGACCCCGACCAGCGGCACGGTGAGTTACTTGCAAAACGGTATGCCAATTGAGAAAACAGAGCAAATCCGTTACATTGGGTTTGTGGCGCCGTATCTCCAGTTTTACAGTGAGCTGACAGGATTGGAAAATGTGCTATTCTCTCTGCGTGCCAGAGGCATAATGCCTGATATGAACCGAATTAAATCGCTCTTCGAACACTTTGCGCTAAGCACTGCATACCAAAAGCGAGTTCAGACCTACTCCTCTGGAATGCTACAGCGTCTTCGATTGGTGCAAGCCTTTGCCGCTAACCCCCCTGTTTGCTTGTTGGACGAGCCTACGGCGACCCTCGATGAATCTGGCGTAGCCCTGCTCTGGCAGTATCTGGATGGCTATCGCAAAGATGCGATTTTGATTGTTGCCAGTAACGATGCCCGTGATTTTGCTCGGTGCACGCAAATGTTGCGTATAGAGGATTTCAAGCCCTGAGAAAAGCTATGCCGAAAAAACGTCGTCGCCATAAGAAAACATCACAAAGTGCACCACGTCGCCCCCGTCCCGACGATATGGTGCGCGTGAAGGATTTTCTCATTCGTCAAGGTGAAAAGACAACCGCCGCAGAAATCCTAACCTTTTTAGCAGAAAACGACCAACAAGCCTTTCGCTCACGCGAGATTGCAAGCGCCTTAGGGTATCTCTCAGATGAAGACCTGCCCGGCTTCTGGTATGTGTTGCACAAGCTACACGAAGAAGGGGCACTCGATAAAGATGCAGAGCGCCGCTACAGCCTTGCAAAAGGTGTGGCACCCTTGCCAGATGTCATTCGTGCCCGTCAAGAATTAGCCGTAGATGCCAAAACCAAAGTTGCACCATTTGTCCCTCCGCCAAAGCAACGATACAAAGTAGGAGAGGTCTATGAGGGCACACTCAAAACCAACCCAAGCGGCTATGGACTGGTCAGTGTGGAAGGCTATGAAGATGAGATTTTTGTGCCTGCAAGCGAACTGCGCAGCGTCTTAGACGGCGACCGTGTAAAAGTGCGCATTACGCTAGCGCCACTGGAAGTCAAAGCCGACCGTGAGTCATTCTCGCGCCGCTTTGAAGGAAAAATCATTGAGGTCCTCGAACACACGCGCACAGAGCTGGTTGGCGTGCTGAAACGGCGCAACAAAGCCTTCCAATTTATTCCTGATAGCAACCGCATTCTGCCAGAAGTCTTTGTCTCACTCAAAGACGCCAAAGGTGCAGAAGATGGCGATAAGGTGGTGCTAAGCAAACTGAAATTCCAAGACGACCACACGCTCACTGGCAAGGTCAAAGAGATACTTGGGCGAGCAGGTGATTCATCTGTAGAAGTGCTTTCTATTGCGCGCTCGCTGGGCATTGATGCCACCTTCCCAAAAAGTGTACTTGACGAAGCCAATGCTCTAAGCGATGAAATTAGCGATGAAGACCTTGAAGGTCGGCTTGACCTGCGCGATAAAATCGTCTTTACTATTGACCCATATGATGCCAAAGACTTCGATGATGCGCTCTCCATTGAACAACTGGATGATGGGCACTACCTCGTAGGCGTCCACATAGCCGATGTGTCGCATTATGTTCGAGAGGGCACAAAGTTGGATGCTGAAGCCCAACGCCGCTCTACTTCGGTCTATCTTGTTGACCGTGTCATTCCAATGCTACCCTCCAACCTCTCCGAGAATATCTGCAGCCTAAATCCGCATGTCGATCGATTGGCTTACTCAGTGCTCTTCACAATGACGAGCTACGGTAAGGTGATGGATTACCGTATTGAGAAAACCGTGATTCACTCACGAAGGCGATTTACTTACGAGGAGGTGCAGGCTATCCTTGAAGCAGGCGAGGGTGAATTTTATGAGCAGATTGAAGCATTGCATCGATTAAGCAAAATTTTGAACAAAGAGCGCTTTGCGCATGGCTCAATTGATTTCGATACCGAAGAGGTAAAGTTCAAGTTAGATGCAATGGGCAGACCGATAGAAGTGGTTCGCAAAGTGCGCCTCGATAGTCATCGCTTAATTGAAGAATTTATGCTGCTGGCTAATCGAACCGTAGCAAAGCATATCGCTGAGCACTTTCAGACTGAAGAGCTGGGCTACCCAAGCATTTACCGTGTTCACGACGCACCAAATCCTGAAAAAATCAAGGCGCTTGCAGCCTTTGTGAAACGGTTAGGCTATAACCTTGAAATCAAGAAAAACGCATTCAACAACGAAACTGCCACTTCACAAGCCCTGCGCAAATTGCTGATGGATGTCAAAGGCACATCGGTAGAAACAATAGTCTCCGAACTGGCGCTGCGAGCAATGGCAAAAGCCGTCTATTCACCTAATAACATCGGGCACTATGGATTGGCATTTGACTTTTACACGCACTTTACCTCGCCCATTCGCCGCTATCCTGACCTTGTGACGCATCGCTTGCTGTATGAATATGAAACGCTGCGCAAAAATCGTCGCAGGCTGTCTAAGCAGCGACTTAAAAAGCTTAATGCACTCATTCCAGCAATTTGTGACCACGCCAGCGAGCAGGAACGCAATGCAACTGAGGCAGAGCGAGACTCAATTAAGCTCAAACAAGTGGAATACATCTCTGACCACATTGGCAATGTCTATACAGGCGTGATTTCAGGCGTAACGGACTTCGGCATTTATGTTCGCTTGATTGATATGGGCGTCGAGGGAATGGTGCATATTAAGACTATGCTAGACGATTATTACGAGTTTGACGAGCGCACATACTCGCTGGTTGGCAAGCGTTTCCACCGTCGCTACCAACTGGGTCAGACGGTGCGTGTCAAAGTGCATGCCGCCGATACCCGACGCCGCACGATTGATTTTCTTTTGGTGAACTGACGCAGTGCAAGACAACAATTCGCTCAGACGTCGCAGAGAAGATGCCAGTCTTAGAACGCATTTTGATTTACCCGATTAAGTCGCTGGATGGCGTTGGGACTAAATCAGCAAAGCTTGTGGAAGGCGGTGCACTGCAATTTGACCGCAAGTTCGCTCTGGTAGATGAAAATGGGCTTTTTGTGAGTGCCAAACGCTTTCCGCTGATTCATCGCTTGCGCGCAGAGTTTGACCTGCAAGCCTGCACCGTTACCCTAACCGCACCGCACCAGTCGCCTTGCACCTTTGACTTGTGCGGAAGCCTTGGGCACTTAGAAGACTTTTTTAGCAGCTACTTTGGCTTTCGAGTGCGCCTTGTGCAAAATTCCGCTGGCGGTTTTCCAGACGATACAGACTGCCCTGGACCAACGATTGCAGCACGTGCGACCTTTGCGCATCTGACGAAGTGGTTTCCAGACCTGTGTGTGGAAGAGCTGATTCGGCGCTTTCGAGCAAACTTGATTCTAGGCGAGGCAGAAGCATTCTGGGAAGACCGTTTAGTCGGCTCTGAAGGCGAAGGCGTGCGCTTCCGCATTGGGGAAGTGATTTACGAAGGTTGGAAACCTTGCGCACGCTGCGCTGTGCCAACGCGTAACACACTAACAGGTGAAAGCGATGCCCGCTTTCAGCAAATTTTCTCAGAGCGGCGCCAAAAAGAATTACCAATCTGGGCAGAACCAAGCCGCTTTACACACTTCTATCGCTTAGGCGTCAATACACGGGCAGCAGCACAAGAAATTGGCAAGACTTTGCACGTCGGCGACCCTGTAGCCTTGTTGTAGCTTATTGCTACAGAGCTATGCCTTTTTAATGCCTCGCAGCATCTGAACGACTTCTTGAAGATGATGCTCAAGGCCACTGTGCGAGCCAACGGCAACAACAATAAGCACGCGTTTCTTTGGCGTGTAGATAAGCTCAAGGCGCATTTCAACAGGCGTGCCATCATGTGTGCCCGTGCCACCAAACCCCCAAGCAGGCATACCGTCAATTGCAAAATCGTCGTGCGTTTTATCGAACTTGGCATCTTGCACCACACTGCGGAGGTCATTCGTCAATGATTCCAAAGTGTGTTCAAAGTCAGATGCACTGGCAATAATGTAGCCAACATACACTTCACCGTCTGGGCTGGTTGCAGAGAGTGTATTATTACGCGTCTCGACTTTCCAGTCATCTGGCACCCACACCCTAACGCCAGCAACACGATGTGTAT